>JABMQB010000460.1 GCA_013203525.1 Mariniphaga sp. | reverse complement strand
GTTATTATTTCAAGTTTTTCATTTTCAAGAAGGGCTGCAACCGGAACCAACCCGATATCAACCAGGCCAAAGTCAAGTTTGGCCGCAACTTTTGAAGGAATATCAAGGCTTAAATCTATATTTTCTATAATATCTGAATTTAATAAACCATGAAGGAATGGTTTGCTATTCAGATAAGAAACGATTGAAACTTGTACTTTTTTTCCCATTACCAAATTATCTTTCACTCAAAACACATATCGTTGATTGAAGTTCAATGTAAAATTACAAATTATATTTCTTTCCAAATTTGAATAATATCATTATTGCAAAAAATGATATGTACACCTTATTTTGTTAAATTTGTGCGTTATAATAAATAAACAAAATGAAACCGGAGATGCTGACAGCAATAACACCAGTCGATGGCAGGTATAAAAATAAGGTTGAAGAACTTGAAACCTATTTCAGCGAGTATGCTTTGATAAAATACCGGGTTTTTGTTGAAATCGAATATTTTATCGCACTTTGTGAATTACCATTACCACAGTTATCGAAATTTGAAAGAAGAAAAATAACGCAGCTTAGGAATTTGCATACAAATTTTAGCCTTGAGAATGCAAAAAGAGTTAAGGAGATTGAAAGTATTACCAATCATGATGTTAAAGCTGTTGAATATTTTCTGAAAGAAGAATTTGATAAATTGGATTTAGGCGAGTATAAAGAGTTTATTCATTTTGCACTTACCTCGCAGGATATTAATAATACGGCTGTACCCATGTCGATTCATGAAGCCCTTAATGCTTCTTATTACCCGATTCTGGATGAATTATTAAATAAACTTCAGGGATTGGTTGTTGAATGGAAGGATGTTCCGATGTTGGCAAAAACACACGGGCAGCCGGCTTCACCAACAAAAGTTGGTAAAGAGTTGATGGTTTTTGTCGAACGTATTAATGTTCAATTAAATCAGCTCAGGGCAATTCCTTGCCAGGGGAAATTTGGTGGAGCTACGGGAAATTTTAATGCTCATTTTTTGGCATATCCTCAAATTGACTGGGCTGAATTTGCCGATAAATTTCTTAAAGAAAATCTTGGGCTTGAACGCTCTCAGTATACTACTCAAATAGCACATTACGATAATTATGGTGCAATTTTCGATGCATTAAAAAGGATAAATACAATACTCATTGATTTTAACCGAGATATTTGGGCATATATATCAATGAACTATTTTAAACAAAAAATTAAAAAAGGGGAAGTTGGCTCATCAACTATGCCACATAAAGTTAACCCGATCGATTTTGAAAATTCAGAAGGTAATCTGGGTATTGCAAATGCTTCATTTGAACATCTTTCAACAAAACTTCCTGTATCAAGGTTACAGCGCGATCTTACTGATTCAACGGTAACAAGGTTTATTGGTGTTCCTTTCGCACACACAATAATTGCTCTGAAATCGACTTTAAAAGGATTGAATAAATTGCTAATAAATAAGGAAGCTATTAATAAAGATTTAGAGGATAACTGGGCAGTTGTAGGTGAAGGAATCCAAACAGTTTTAAGGCGTGAAGGTTTCCCAAATCCATATGAAGCCCTTAAAGAATTAACGAGAATAAATACGGTTATTAATCAAAAAGCAATTGACGACTTTGTCGATTCATTAGATATTTCTGAGAAATTGAAATCTGAGTTAAAAAAAATTACACCTTATAATTATACAGGTATTTTTTAAACCTGACTCTTCAGGGCTTTAGGCTATGAAAGAATTTATAATACTTATAAAACGTTTTATCCCTCCATATAAATGGAATGTTGTTCAGAATATCTTTTTTAATTTTTTGGGTGCAGCATTTGGTGCATTCTCATTTGTATTACTTATTCCGGTTCTTGAAATCCTTTTTGGCACCAGCGAAATGGTTGTTGAAAAAACAGAATTGACTTTATCGATTAAATCAATTACTTCTAATTTTTATTATTATATCAGTCAGATTATTGAAAAGACAAGCCAGGAAAATGCGTTGATTTATATCGGAATCTTATTCATTATAATCGTATTATTTAAAGTAGGATTTACCTACCTGGCCAGTTTTAAAATGATTGCGCTGCGAAACGGAGTAGTTCGCGATATTCGTTCGCTTATTTACAATAAAATTTTAAAATTACCCCTGGGTTATTTTTCTGATGAAAAGAAGGGTGACATTGTTTCACGAATGACTGCTGATGTTTTGGAAGTTGAAAATTCGATAATGAACTCGCTTGAAATGATGTTTAAAAATCCAATTATTATAATCATCTCACTGGGGGTAATGATATATATGAGTTGGTCGTTAACAATTTTTGTTTTTATTATGATGCCGGTAGCCTTTTTTATTATCGGAAGAATCGGGCGAAGTTTAAAAAAACAATCTACAAAAGGGCAAAAAAAGCAAGGTGAAATATTATCAATAATTGATGAAGACCTAACGGGATTAAGAGTTATAAAAGCCTTTACTGCAGAAGAAAAAGCATCAAGACGGTTTGAAAAGGAAAACAAGGGTTATTTGCTTATTATGAACCAACTTATGTGGAGGCGGCATTTAGCAACTCCTATGAGTGAATTCCTTGGAACGGCTGTAATGGTTATTGTTTTATGGTATGGTGGAAAACTAATACTTAATAACGAAGGGTCGCTATCAGCTGCCGAGTTTATTAGCTACCTCGTATTCTTTTATAGCATAATTAATCCGGCAAAAGCCTTTTCACAGGCATTGTATAGTGTTGAAAAAGGACTGGCTGCAATGAACCGGATTGACTATATCTTAAATGCCAAATCAGATATAATTGAAAAGAAAGATGCAGTTTCTCACAGTTCATTCGATTCAAAAATCGAATATAAAAATGTATCGTTTGCTTATAACTCTTCGGTTGTTATAAAAAATATTACACTCGAAATAAACAAGGGCAAAACCATTGCATTGGTGGGACAGTCGGGGGGTGGCAAAACAACACTGGTTGACCTGTTGCCCCGGTTTTGGGATGTAAATGATGGTGAAATTCAAATTGATGGAATTGATATCCGTGATATGAAAATCAAAAGTTTACGTAGCCTCATTGGGAACGTAAATCAGGAACCCATACTTTTTAATGATACTATATTTAATAATATAGCTTTTGGAGTGGAAGGTGCCAGTAACGATGAAGTTATTGATGCTGCAAAAATTGCCAACGCCCATGATTTTATTATGGAATCGGAAAATGGTTATGATACCATAATCGGTGATAGGGGCGATAAATTATCAGGGGGGCAGAAGCAGCGTATTTCCATTGCACGTGCCATATTAAGTAATCCTCCAATCCTGATTCTTGATGAAGCAACCTCGGCATTGGATACAGAATCGGAAAAACTGGTTCAGGAAGCCTTAACCAACCTGATGAAAAACAGAACTTCACTTGTAATAGCCCACCGGCTTTCAACTATCCGAAATGCCGACCTGATTTGTGTCCTTCATAAAGGTAAAATTGGTGAACAGGGAACACATGAAGAATTACTTCAACTTGGAGGTCAATACAAAAGATTGCATAAAATGCAGATGTATTAAGGAAAAGGATTAATGATTTCCAAAATGTTTTGTATTAATACCCCGAAGCTAACACATCAGCAATATGGATGGTTTTAATAGGAAGGTTTTGTTTCCTAATGTAACTATTAATATTTAATAAACACGATGCCTCGGTTGAAACAATAAATTCAGCACCTGTTTTTATGGCATTCGAAACTTTCTGTTCGGTCATTGCAGTTGAAATATCTTTAAATTTGGTAGCAAATGTTCCGCCAAAACCACAACAGGTTTCTGTATCCTCCATTTCAATCAGTTCGAGGCCTTTTACTTTTTTTAGCAATTTCCTGGGTTCTTCTTTAACGCCATATTCTCTTAAAGCAGCACAGGCATCATGAAATGTAACTTTAAAAGGAAAAGTTGCACCTAAATCTTCAATATTTAAGTGGTTGACCAGAAAATCATTAAATTCAAATATTCTGGTTTTTAGTTTAAGAACTTCCTGTTTTTCTCTTTGGTCGTCAAATAATTTTTCATAATAATTGCGGACAAATCCTACACATGATGCTGATGGACCAACAATAATCCTGTCGTCATTAAAATCAGTTATAAATTTTTTTGCAAGTTCTCTTGTTTCATCCCAGAAACCACTGTTAAACGATGGTTGGTCGCAACATGTTTGTTCCGGATTATAAAAAACCTTGCAGCCGCACTTTTCAAGTATCTTCACAATATTGTGAGCAGTATCGGGATATATCTGGTCGATAAAACAAGGAATAAAAAGGCTGACCTCCATTAAATAATTATTTGAGTGTGAATTTAGGAAAATATTAATAAAAAAAAAACCGGAAAAATTTCCCGGGATGCACGGGAGGAGCCACTCGAACGCCCGACACCTGGTTTAGGAGACCAGTGCTCTACCAACTGAGCTACACCCGTATTT
>JABMQB010000459.1 GCA_013203525.1 Mariniphaga sp. | reverse complement strand
TATTCCAATATCTGATAGTTTTTTCAGATTTGCCGATAATAATTTGCTTTCAATTTTAGTAGGTTTTACCAGTTCTTTTATGCTTACTGCCTCCCAATAAAAAGCTAGTTTCATTACAATTTTTTGCTCAATCGCAGTTAGTAAATTTAACCGTTCCTGATAAAGGGGAGTTATTAAATCCATAATTTTTTGAATGTAGGAATACCCGTTTGGTTGAGGCCGGTTTATAAGTAAATCGATAAAAAATTGAATGGTGCGTGGAAGGCCATCTGTTAAAATCCGTATTGCTTCAATTTGACCTGGTTTGGTTTTTACAAAGGTTTCAATACCAATTAATCCGTATATTTCAGCCCATGATAAAAGCAAATTTTTTATTTCACTTGATGAAAGTGCTTCAAGTTTTATTATTCTGAAGAATTGATAAAAAGGTAAGTCGTACTGCCAAAAATGTTCACTCATTTTTGTGCTGCCGCCAATTATTTTCACATCATCAAAATTTAAAAGGATTTCCCTGAATATTTGTGCATCATTTTTTAATCCCAAAAATATTTTATCAATATTGTCGATTAGTAAAATCAGTTTTTTTGATTTAGTATGAAGCGCAGCTTGGATGTACCCAAATAATTTACGTGAATATTCTGCATAATCATCTGGTATATCCATCAGGTCAGTTTCAGGGAGGTTTTCAAAACCTGCACTTTTCAGCACTTTAATAACTTCTTCAAACAGGTCGAACAAACGATGAATACTCCCTTGTTCTTCAGCAAAATTAATTACAAAATATTTCTGTTTAAGCTGTTCGTCAGTTTCAATTTCACATTCTATTCTTCTCAGGAGTGTTGATTTTCCACTCCCTCTTCGTCCTAAAATTAAATAGTGCTGAACCGATTCAATCATTTTATCATCAAACAAATCAGATCTGATCAGTTCAAATTCTTTTGTTCTTACAACAAAGTTTTGTTTAATAATATTACAATCAGAAATGTTTGCTGATTGATAAAATTGAAAGTTTGTAGAAGTAGTTGTTATCATTTTAATATAGGATTTTTGTATAACCAGTAATTTTTAATAAAAGGTGATAAGAATTGATAAACATTGTTTTTTTCATATAAATATCCATCTTTTACAAGTTCATCAATTAACTCCTTATAATTTTCATTTTTCTCATATTCGACGGCAGAATCATAAATTTCCTGAATATTGATTTTCCCTTTATGTGCGCAATAAGTTAAAATATGATTTATGAACGAATAGTTTGTTTTTAGATAATCTTTTAACCGTTTTACCCAATCATCAAAATTTGCCGTATTTTTTGTAGCACTTGTAAATGCTATATCTATCAAATCAGTATTAATATTTTCACTGTCGTTTTTAAATGCTATTACATTTATTTCAGCAATCATTAATTGTATAAAATATGGAATGAGATGCTCAATTTTATTTATGAGGTATTCCTGGTTTTTTTTATCGTATTGGATTGTGGCTCCTTTGGTAAGCCTATTGATTAATTGTTTTGCCTCTGGGATTGTTAACGGATCAATATTTAATGGTTCTAAATCGTTTATTAATTTTGGCCTTCCTATTTCCTTTACAATGTAATGTAAGCCAATTGATCCTGCGTATACAAAAATAATATTCTTTAAATCGCTGTTATGCCTGATTTCTCGTAGTTCGTGTAAAATACTAATTGCATCTTCAGTATTTCCTTTATTTCGTAAATTAAGGATTACTTCAACAAATTCATCAATAAATAGAATAACGATTAAACCTTCTTTTGCAACTTCATTTAATAATCCGAATACTTCTTTCTGATAAACCTTAGGACTTTTGCCTAATTCAATACTATCTTTTCCAATTTTTTTAATATCATATTTGCTTATCCATGAAGTAACGAATGCTATGTTCTTTTTAGTCCAACTTAACCTTTGAATAAGCATTTCAAATATTCTTTTATAAAAGAGGTTTTTTGTTGTGGCTCCTTCAATGTTTTTATAAATACAGTAATAATTTTTTGGTGCAGAAGCAACTAAGTCTTTCATTATTGAAGACTTGCCAATTCTTCGGGGAGCTACAAAAAGAACATCCGATCTTTTTTCAATATATGACCAGAACAGGTCATTTATTTTTTGTCTTCTTAAATAATATTCTCCGGTAACTGCATCTCCGGTTTTGGTTTTTGGGTGTATCCATTTTTTCATTTTACAAATTTTAACAATCAATTCGTTGTCAAATATAGTTAACAATTATTTTATTGTCAAGTTTTTTAACAATTATTTTATTGTCAAATCAAAATGTTAAGAATTTATACAGATGGATTAAAGGAAATGCTAATTTGCTGAAACTTCTGTTTCTGGTTTATAAGGATACAAAAAGATCAGCATAAAAATGCAGGGAAGAATCAATTCAAATACTTCATCATTTCTTTTGTAATCAAAAATATAAACCATTAAAAAAGCAAAATAGAAAAAAATGGTGTGGTGTAATTTTGGTAGTGGAATGGAGAATCTTTTTCTGATATTTTCGAACCACTTTATTTTTTTGCACAGCAATCGTGAAAAAAGAAAATAAACTGCAAGGACAATAGTCCCAAGTTGTGTGAAAATCAGGGTATTAATTCTGGTATTTCCGATTTGAAGGTTGTGTAAATTTGTTTCTGATTGCGTATTATTCTCCAGAAAATAACTTCCTGAATTAATATTAAAAATCCGCTGCCCCCACGAGAGTTCTTCGCCAATAACAAAAAATAATCCCAACGATAATAGAATGTATACTAAAGATCCGGTATGATTTTTCCTGGCAATTAATTTTCGTGAATTATTAATACATATTACCAGGCAGGCTATTAAAACAAGGATAGTCATGTTTTCGAAAATTGCATCTTCCTGAACGGCTTGCCAAAGTTGATCGGGGTAAAAGTAGAACATCACTGTTACAGTAGCTAATAATATCAATATGGCGATATAAGTGATTTTTTCGAAACGATTAATTCCGAGTTTTTTAAACATGGCTTTTAACTTAGTTTTATTAATTGAACGCAAATTTAGTAAATCTGAAATTAGTATAATACTATCACATATTAGAATTAACCAATCTTATTCATAATTTGTTTTTATGAGTGTCCACCCAATTTTCTTGAGCATAATGAGTAGATGACAGAATGTTCAAAAACGTTGTCATTTTGATCTGCCGGTTGGAGGAAGGAGAAATCTCTTCGAAGCACAAATCTCTCTCCCGAAAAAATCGGGATCGAGATGACAAGTAACATGAAAATCTGTTATTGGCAGCAATTCGGTTTATGGAGTAATAATCGTTAAAAAATAATTGTAACCTGAGAAAGAGCTATATTCAATACAACCATTCACAAATAAAAATTAATTTTGGGTTTCATTGTTTGAACAGGAATATGAATGAAGTTTCTAAAAGTACTAAACAACCTCTTTTGTTTTCAAATAGGTTTGTAATATTTATTATACTTGTTTATGTGGGAATAAATTTGTCGGGATTATTTGTTCCACTGGTTGTGAATGCCAGTAAGTATGCTCAGGTTGGCCGTGAAATTATTGATAACAATGACTGGGTAAACCTAACCATTGCTCACGAAGCTTACGATCAGAAGCCCCCTTTTCTGTTTTGGTTAAGTGCTGTTTCATATTCAATTTTTGGTTTTTCATTGTTAGCATTTAAAATTCCTGTTCTACTTCTTTCGCTAATTGGAATTTATTCAACATTCAAACTTGGTACTTTCTTATATGGAACAAGGGTAGGAAAAATAGCAGCTTTTTTCTGGGCTACCTCTTTAGGTTATTTTTATTTCCATAACGATATTCATACCGACACGGTTTTAGTGAATTTTGTAATTCTGGCAATTTGGCAACTTACGGCATTTTTTAAATATAAAAAATGGCATCAATTCTCGATTGGAGTAATTGCTATTGGATTTGCAATGTTGGCAAAAGGACCGGTTGGTTTGGTAATTCCTGCATTTGCACTGGGAACCCATTTACTGGCTCAAAAAAAGTATAAGGAAATATTTCATCCTCGGTGGTTGTTAGCCACAATTTTGGTTTTCTTAATTATTACACCTGCATTATTAGGACTATATAAACAGTTTGGCATTGAAGGAATTAAATTCTTTTTCTGGACAAATAACGTTGGTCGTGTTACCGGTTCGTACAGAGCGTCAAGTACTGATTTAACTTTTTATTTTCATAATCTGATTTTATTAACCTCGCCATGGTTTGTTTTTGTTTACACAGGGCTTATCCTTGAAATAAGAAAATTTATCCTTAAAATTTTCCGTAAAGAAAATTTAAAGGAATCAGATGAATTGATCAATTTGGGTGGATTTGTTTTGTTTTTTATAGTATTAACGATTGCCAAACAGAAAAATCCTCATTACATGATGGCTATTCTACCATTTGTTATGATACTGGCTGCAAAGTGGATGGTAGAGATTTTTGAAACTAAATTATTTCAAAAAGTAAAAAAAATAGTAACAGTAATAAACCAGATATATCCATATTTTATCTTTCCATTGATTTTGTTGTTTTTACTTTGGTTTTATCCTGAAAATCGAATCTGGTTTTGGATGTTATTTATTGCTACAAGCTTAGGATTTATATTTACATTGTTTAAAATCAGAAATTTAAAAAAGCAATTGGTTCTTTTACTGATAGCCCAATTTATATTTTTTATAAGCCTGAATCTTAGTATTTTACCATCAATGCTTGATTATTATTCGCCATTTAAAGCATGTAAGATATTTAATGAACAAGCCCTTGAAAACGAAAAGCTTCATTCTTATCGGCTTCGTAACTGGAGTTTATTTACAAATTCAAAAAATTATGGCGAATGGGTAAGAGATGATGATAAACTAAAGGAAATAATTGCCCAGGATGGTACCTGGATTTATACCGATGAACCCGGTCTTAATGTTTTGAATAAGTGGGAGATTAAATATGAAATCAAAGGTGAATTTAATAATCGGAATATAACCGGACAATCGATAGGATTCTTAAATCCAAAAACCAGGGAAGGTAAACTTCAAAAACATTACCTGGTAAAACTTGATTAATTTCCATAGGTTTCAATAAAAACTAGCATTCATGAAAATTAAGCCATTTGAACTTGAACGATTTTTTGCAAAATATGAATTTAATACACCATACTTGTTAAGTTGTTCTGATTGTGAAGCATTTACTTTAAATAAACTTTTAAAAATGGCAGATGATGAAACTAAGAATCTTTGGCATAATCTGAAATTATCATATACTGAATCATCGGGTCATCCGCTACTTAAACAGGAAATAGCAAAATTTCATACATCAATTTTGCCGGATGAAATAAATGTTTTGGTGCCCGAAGAAGGAATTTTTATTGCAATGAATTGTATCCTCGAAAATGGTGATCATGTAATATCTACTTTCCCGGGTTATCAATCGTTATATGAAATTGCAAATACAATTGGCTGTAAAGTTTCGGGATGGGAGCCTGTAAAACAAAATAATTGGTTCTTTGATGTTGAGAAATTAGCATCGCTGATACGTCCTGAAACCAAACTAATTGTAATAAATTTTCCTCATAATCCAACCGGGGCAATAATAAATCATAAGCAACAACTGGGAATAATCGAACTGTGCCGGGAAAAAAATATTTTACTTTTTTCTGATGAAATGTATCGTTTTTTGGAATATAACGAAAAGGATCGTTTACCTTCGGCTTCTGATTTGTACGAAAATGCAATTTCTCTTTTTGGGCTGTCAAAAAGTTTTGCCCTTCCTGGTTTACGTATCGGCTGGCTGGTTTCAAAGAATAAAAAACTGATGGATGAAATTGCCCGGTTTAAAGATTATACCACTATTTGTAATAACGCGCCTGGTGAAATCCTTGCAATAATTGCATTACGGAATAGGAGTAATATATTTAGACGAAATCTGGAAATAATCAAAAGGAACCTGGCTGTATTAGATTCTTTTTTTCTTAAATATTCAAATTATTTTAGTTGGAATAAATCTAATGCTGGATCAATCGCTTTTCCTGAATTTTTAGGAAATATTGGAATTGATGAATTTTGTAAAAGATTAATTGAGAAAGAAGGTGTGATGATCTTACCTTCAAGCGTGTACAATTATCCGGGTAATCATTTTAGAATAGGATTTGGCCGGAAAAATATGCCTGAAGCTTTGGAAAGAGTGGAGCAATATCTGAATGAAAAATTTTATAATGAAAAATAAAGTATTTTTAATTTTAGTCATCTTCTTTTTTATTGGTAAATCATTTACCTCATGTAATAATTCTGATCAAAAAATAACTATGCCCAACATAATTCTGATTTTGGGCGATGATATAGGTTACAGTGACATTGGTCCATATGGCTCTGAAATATTAACTCCCAATCTTGACCGGCTTGCTGACGAAGGGATTCGGTTTTCAAATTTTTATAACATGTCGAAATGTGAGCCATCACGTTCATCACTTTTTACAGGTTTGTACAATGGTGGTTCACAAGCAATCAATTTCGCTTCAATACTTAAAAATACAGGATATTATATTATCCATTCAGGTAAAGAACATTGGATGGATTGGGCGCCTGAACATGTATATGCTAAAAATGTATTTGACCAGTCGCTGACTTTTTGGGCGATGAATGAATTTTTTGAGCCGCCATCAGGTGAATTTGTTAATCCGTTTATTCTAAATGGGAAACAAGTTAGTGCAGAGGAAATTTATCACGAACAACATCCTTTTTTTAAAACTGATGCTTTAACTGATAATGCATTAAAGTGGATTGAGGAACCAATTATAAGAGAACAACCTTTTTTCCTTTTTCTTGGATATGGTGCTGCTCATTATCCCTTGCAGGCACGGCCTGAAGATATTGAAAAATACAAAGGCATGTATTTGAAAGGATGGGATAAAATAAGGGATGAACGTTTGAAAAAATTAAAAGAATTTAATTTGGTTGCTGAATCTGTATTATTAAGCCCTCCAAGTTCGAATATAAATAAATTCAGGGGGCACCCAAAAGGGGATGAAGAGATTCGGGCAAAAATTCCTCAATATCGCCCCTGGGAGGAATTATCAGAAAAAGAAAAGGACGAACTTGACCTTGAAATGGCTGTCTACGCTGCCATGGTCGATAGAATGGATCAAAATATTGGACGTATTTTAAAAAAGCTGGATGAAGAGGATATTGCAGAAAACACCTTGGTTATTTATCTATCAGATAATGGATCGTGCCCATACGACAGTAACAAGGATTTTATATATCTTCCGGGAGTTGCTGAAGGATTTCGATGTTTGTCGGCTGCCTGGGCTAATGCCGGCAATACGCCATTTCGGTATTTTAAACAATACGGCCATGAAGGAGGTGCACATACTCATTTTTTAGCACGTTGGCCTCAAAAAATTAAGGCAGGAGCAATAACTCACCAACAGGGTCATATTGTTGATATTGTTCCTACAATTCTTGAAACCTGTAGAATAGAATATCCAACAGAATTGAATGGAATTAATACACAACCTTTGCATGGTAAATCATTAATGCCGGTTTTCGGAGGTGAAATTATTGAGGAATCGCCGTTTTATATTTCTGGTTGGACTGATAAATTCAGGATGTACCGACAAGGCGATTGGAAAATTGTTAAAACAAATGATGAGGGCTGGGAACTTTATAACATTAAAATCGATCCGACAGAAATAAAAAATATGGCAATTAGCATGCCTGAAAAACTTCAGGAAATAATTGCTGCTTTTGAAACAGATAGTAAAAAAGTTGGGTATTAAAACCAGCTATAAAATTAGCTTTTCAATTTTAATTTTATCTCTTATTTGTTTGAGGTGCCATGTGTAAAACGGATTTCCGGAAAGGTTAACTTCTTTCAGAGTTCTAATTTCACCAATTGAAAGGGGTACAAGTAAAAATTTATTTGAACTCAAATCCAGATTTTTTAATCGTTTCAGCTTGTTTATTTCTTTGCTCATTGTTTCAAGTTCATTTTCGCCCATCCTTAAACTTTCAAGTGCTGAAGCTTTGTAAACAGATATGGGCAAATCGGAAATATTATTCTGCCCCAGGTTTAGAACTTTGAGCTTTTGCATGGGACCAAGATCAAAACCAATAGTAGATATTTCATTCATGTCAAGGTCAAGTTGTTCCAGTTCAGTTAGATTGCTGGTACTGGGCCTAAAATTCTTAATTTGATTAATGCTTAAATCAAGTTGCTTTAATTTAGGAAGATTGATTACATCACCATTTATTTTTCTGATTTTATTTTCTCTTGCATTTAACGATTCAAGGTTTATTAATCCTGAAAAAGATGTTGGCAATTCAATTAGTTTGTTTTTTGAAATATCCAGAATGGTAAGGTTCTTCATTTCACCAATTGATTCGGGCAGTTTTAGAAGTGAATTATGGTTGAGACGCAATTCTGTAAGAAGATTCAGTTTTCCAAATCCAATTGGAAGTTTTTCAAGTTGATTGTGCATCAACTTTATTTCTTTTAGGCTTGAAAGATTGGAAAAACTTTCTGGTAACGATTTTAACATATTTCCTTCCAGTTTCAAAAGCTGAAGGTTTTGAAGGTTACCAAAACTTTCGGGAAGAGTATTCAGAAAATTCTTATCGAGATCAAGGTTTTTCAAATTTATTAATCCACCAAAACTATTTGGTAGGGTTGTTAGCTTGTTGGCAAAAAGGTCGAAATTTTCAAGATTTATTAGCTTGCCAATACTCTCGGGAAGTGAGGCTATTTGGTTTTCACCAATTGTAATAATTTTTAGTTTAGTGCAATTTCCTATCGAAGAAGGGAGTGTTGTCAAGTTATTATTGATGAGGTGAAGTTCTGTAAGCTCGGTAAGGTTTCCAATTTCATCAGGTATTTCCTTTAATCCATTTCCGGCAATTTTTAATATTTGTAAATTTTTTAATAAAAATAGTTTTGTTCCCAAGGTCTCAAACTGATTATAACTAATTGAGAGCTCCTGCAACTGGGTAAGTTTATCAAATCTTTTGGGAAACTCTGTTAATTTTTGCCTTTCGAGGTTTAATCTGTATGCTTTCTTTTTATGGCTGAGTGCCTCATTAAATGAAGTGTATATTTTTTGTTCTTTTAATTCTTCAGGAGTTAATAATACGGGTTTCTTTTTTGCAACAGTGCTAAAACTAATGGAAAGAGCTAGAATCAATAAAAATAACTTTCTGTATATCATGGCTTATTTTATTCAAAAAACGAGCCACAAAGAAAATAATTATTTGCACATAAAAAAAGTTGCTGAAATCCTTAAAAAAGGTTTAGGATTTATAAAGATTTAAACCAATCCTGAAAATGTGATCCAACAAAGGGTAACTCTTTTTTTTCACCCTGAAGTGCAGGTATAATACTTATTATAAGAAAAACCAGGGCGGCAACCCAGAATAGCCAGCCAAAAATTTGTATCCAACCTCCAAACATTAAAACATGTAACAGTAAGGTTTGTCGGATATAAAAACTGGTAATTTCATCTTTATCATTTAAATTTATCACAAATGCAATTATCCATCCGATAAAAAATATGTGGGCAACGATTGCTTTAGTTTTTCCATCCATAACGCAGAATATTAATTATTTGCATTAAAAATACATAAATTCTTTGATCATTATAAAAGAAAAGCCGAAAATAAATTCCGGCTTTTAACTTCATATTTGAGAGATTTTGTTATTTAATTATTTAGAAATGGCCATAGACTTTACGAGAATTTGGCCTTCAACTTCAAGATGATAAATATAAATTCCCGGAGTAAGATAATCGGCATTAAACCTGATGTTATGAACACCTGGGGGCATAACCTGGTTTAGAATTATTTCAACCGGGCGCCCCATGATATCTGTTACCGAAAGTTTTACCTTATATTGTTTTGCTAATTCGAATGGAATAGTAGTAAATTTCCGATAAGGATTAGGATAATTTTGCAATAGCCGTGAATTCGAGCTATTTATAAATTCTGCATCCGTAATTAATGCCAAAGGAGCAAGTAATCCAAAATACATTGTGTTATTGTTATCTTGTGTAATACCGATTGCATTTTGCCCAACTACAGCTAAAACAGAATAGTTATTGTTTGATACCTGTCCTCCAGAATTCCCGGGCGCAAATAAAGGTATCTGGTATTGACCTGATACACTTAAAACTATCCCAATTATTACCGGTGTTAAAAATATTTTTAGTCTCATAATAGTAAATCTTGTATTATTAACTACTTTCTTAAACTTTGTTGTCGTAATCCCTTTTGATTTGAAATTTTTGTTTCCAGATTTGAATTTTCTTTATCTACTTCAACCTGAAGTGGATTTTCAATTGCCCATGAATCTTTACGTGTGCCAGTAACTTGCCACGAAACTTTCATGCCAGGTGAACCTCCAGCAACTTTAAATTTGTTATTTATTATTTCCTGAGAAATATACAGATTAGGTCCTGGTGCTCCTAACGGAGTAAGTTGATACCTAAAATTCTCATTTAATACATCACACCATTCAGGCATAATTACTTCAGTTTCACCTTTTTCATTTAAAATAGCATTTCCATTATATACATTTGCCATTTCATCTGATTCAATACTGGCATGGTGTAAATATTTATTTTCCGGATCAAGTGGGTGGTCAATTCTGAAATCTTTTACTTGTGCAAATAATATTTCACATTGAATTGTTCCAGCTTGAATTGTTCCAGCCTGAATAGATGGCGTTTGATCAGCGGGATCCTGAGCAATTATTCCACCCATAAAAGATTCAGGGCCTAAATGCCTTGAAGAACCATCTGGTAAAAATTGCGTAACAGGATTCCCAAACATATCAAAAACAGAAATTCCTTCAACTGAGATTAGAATACCACCTTCACCAACGCCGGGAATCCAAATTCCGCCTTCAAAAACTTCTTGTCCTGAATGATAAGAAGTTCCATCTGGGTTAAACTGTGTTAAAGGTTTGCCGGTAGCATCAGTGATCGTAATTCCATCCTCACTGCTAATAGTTATGCCTGTTCCGTTTTCACCAATAATTTCGATTGACCCATCGGGATTAATACCAACTCCGGTTAAACCATCTAATGGAGCTACAACGATACCTCCTTCATACCATTCCTGGTATTTATGATATGAACCTCCGGCAGCATTAAAGTTTGTTACAATGTTTCCCTGGCTATCCGTTATTTTTATTCCAAATTCATCAATGGTAATTTCACCACCATTAAATCCGGGGATTGTTAATCCACCTGTAAAAGTTTCGTTTCCGGTGTGAGTTGAGGTTCCATCAGGGTTAAATGTAGTTACAGGTGTGCCATCGGGTCCAAACGAAACAATACTTCCATCGGGTTCAAGTAAGACGCCACTTACTCCATCATCCGAAACTGAAATACCATCAGCAAAAATCTCATGACCGGCGTGGTATGAAGTACCATCCGGGCCAAATTCTGTAACAACAGTACCTTCCGAATCAGTTACGGTAATTGTACCATCCGGGCTAATTGAAACCATACCTTGTTCACCACCAACCAAAATTGTCCCATCGGGTAAAACTTCCATGCCTGATGTTCCGTCAGGAGTGCCTACACTTAAACCGTCCTGATATGTTTCGTGTCCGGTATGCGTTGAAGTTCCATCGGGATTAAAAACTGTGACTTCTTCTCCATCCGGTCCAAAGACTACGATAGTTCCATCTGGTTCAAGTAATACACCACTTACTCCATCTGCAGAAACTGAAATTCCATCACCAAAAGTTTCATGGCCGGCATGATATGATTCACCGGTTTCACCGTCAATTTCAAAGACAGAATTTCCTTGCGAATCTGTAACAGCAATAGATCCATCAGGACCAATGGCTATTCCACCACTTTCAGCAGTTCCCATAACAATAGTCCCATTGGGTAAAATTTCCAAAGCAGAACTTCCAGCAGGATCCCCAACTCCTAAACCCCCTTCGAAAGATTCGTGTCCTGTATGGGTTGATGTGCCATCGGGATTAAAAGTAGTTACTGCTGTACCATCAGGACCATAAATTACTACAGTTCCATCGGATTCAATTAAAACACCACTTTCGCCATCGGCTGATACAGAAATACCATCTCCAAAAACCTCATGACCTGCATGATATGATTCACCGGTTTCACCATCAACTTCAAAAACTACATTTCCCTGCGAATCTGTAACAACAATAGATCCATCAGGACCAATGGCAATTCCACCACCTTCAACGGTTCCCATAACAATAGTCCCATCGGGTAAAATTTCCAAACCTGAGCTACCCTCTGGGTCTCCAACTCCCAAACCTTCTTCAAAGGTTTCATGACCGGTATGTGTTGAAGTTCCATCCGGGTTAAAAACTGTAACTTCTTCACCATCGGGGCCAAAAACAACAATAGTACCATCGGGTTCAATGAGTACACCACCGACTCCATCGGCAGTAACTGATATACCATCACCAAAAATTTCATGTCCTGCATGGTATGAATCGCCTGTTTCAGCGTCAACTTCAAACACAACATTTCCTTCAGAATCAGTAACTACAAGATCTTCGCCTGGTTCACCTGCTGAGCTTCCCGGTTCACCCTGTTCACCCTGTTCACCTTGTTCACCTTGTTCAC
>JABMQB010000458.1 GCA_013203525.1 Mariniphaga sp. | reverse complement strand
CTGGAACGATTGCCTTAATCTGAATTGTTTTTCGAATAATCCTGATGAATCATTCCAGACTACTGAAAATAAAGAAGGCGGAGTCGCCGAATCAGTAATGATTGCCGGAATGTTTGTATTATATGGCAATGATTATGCTGATCTCTTAAATCAACTTAATAAATCAGAAGAGGCAAAAAATGTATCAGCCCACGTTCAAAAAATGGAAAAAGCCATATTGGAACATGCATGGGATGGTGAATGGTTTCTAAGAGCTTATGACTTTTTCGGTAAAAAAATAGGTAGTAATGAAAATGAGGAAGGTAAAATATTTATTGAATCCAATGGATTTTGTACCATGGCTGCAATTGGCGAAAAAGATGGTAAAACCACCAAAGCCCTTGATGCTGTAAAAAAACACCTTGATTGTGAATTTGGTATTGTTTTAAATAATCCAGCCTACACATCTTACGATTTAAGCAAAGGAGAAATAACAAGCTACCCGGAAGGATACAAGGAGAATGCGGGGATTTTCTGCCATAACAATCCATGGATTATGATAGGTGAAACTATTGTTGGAAATGGTAACCGTGCTTACGATTATTATAGTAAAATATGCCCATCTTTCCTTGAAGAAATCAGTGACCTGCATCGTACCGAACCGTATGTATATGCGCAAATGATTGCCGGAAAAGATGCCTGGAAACCGGGTGAAGCAAAAAACTCATGGCTCACTGGAACTGCCGCATGGAATTATTTTGCAATCACTCGATATATTTTAGGAATTCAACCAGATTATAACGGAATGACAATCTATCCCTGCATTCCTAACGAATGGGATGGATTTAAAGTAATTCGGAAATACAGAGGGACTACTTATAAAATCGAGATTCAAAATCCTGATCATGTTTCAAAAGGTATCAAAGAAATTTTTGTTGACGGGAGCAAAGTCGATGGTAAGACAATTCCAATTCAAAAATCATCGGAATGCAATGTTGTGGTTGTAATGGGATAATTAAACAATTTAAAATTAATTAATATAATTCCCTTTTTCAAAATAAATGGAACAGGGATTCTTTATATTGATCTCAAATTTTGCATATATTTGTTTTAAGCTAAACTGAAAAAATATGGTGACAACTATCCTTCTGTTACTGTTTTTCCTCCTTACGCCAATCCTTCTAATTTATTTATGTCGAATTTCTAAAACTATTAACAAAATTGGAGTTGTTGTACTGGCATATGCAGTTGGACTTTTAATTGGAAATCTGCTAATTCTTCCCAATGCCAGTGAAAACTATAAAATTGAGCTAGGTACCGATGCCAGCATTCCAAAAACGGAGATTCAAAACCTTTATGATAAAGGAGATGTAAGCTCAGCCGACTTAATTGTTAATCAAATAAAAGGCTTGCAGGATTCAGTTATGTCGGTTGCAATTTTATTGGCAATCCCCTTAATGTTGTTTTCACTTGATTTGAAACGATGGCTCAAATTTGCCCGTGGAGCAATGCTTTCACTTATACTTGCAATGGTATCACTACTAACAGTTATTGTTTTAGGGTATTTTCTATTTAAAAATGTAATTCCCGAACCGTCGAAGGTTGCAGGTATGTTAATCGGGGTGTATACAGGTGGTACTCCAAACTTAGCCGCGATAGGCACCGCGCTTGATGTTACACCCAATACTTTTATCTTAACCCACACGTATGACATGGCAATAGGTGCATTAACCTTGATTTTTATTTTAACCGTTGCTCAGCGAGTATTTAATTATATACTTCCAACTTTTAACGAAAACCATAAGCATATTCTTAAAGAGGATATTTCAAAAGAAGCCAAAAGCATGGATGACTTTACTGAAATGATAACCCGTAAGGGCATCCCTCAATTACTATTAGCTTTTGCTATTTCCATAATAATTGTTGCTGTAGCCATTGGTTTAAGTATGATAGTCCCGGAAGATTTTAAAATGGTAACTATTATTCTTTCAATTACTACTTTAGGGTTACTTGCATCTCTTGTAAAAAAAATAAACAGGATCAAAAAAAGTTTTCAGTTGGGAATGTACCTGATTATTGTTTTTTCACTGATTGTAGCATCAATGGGTGATATCCTTGCCATGTTCCAACTTGATTATATATATCTTTTTGCATTTGTTGCATTGGCTGTAATCGGGTCGATGGTTATACATGTAGGGCTTTCATTTTTATTTAAAGTTGATGCCGATAGTACTATTATTACAATTACTGCTCTTACTTATTCCCCACCCTTTGTGCCTGTTGTTGCAAGTGCAATAAAAAATAAAGAAGTAATTATTTCGGGGCTCACGGTTGGAATAATTGGTTATGCATTTGGTAATTACCTGGGAATTTTTATTGCATACTTTCTCGAAAGGTTATAGCATCAGAAATTGCAAACAATAAGCCAAAATTTACTTACACCTGGTATAAAATAAATGGTGTTTATTAATCAAATATTTAATATTCCTATGCTAACTTCAAGTTTCCTTATAAAACGCCTCAACTCCAGGATAGTGCAATTTCCTTCGGGCAATCCGTTCAGGGTAACAAAAATATTTTACATTAGCAGTTGCACAACACACCCCTTCACCATCAAATAATTCACAAGCAATTATGGCTATACCTTCATCCAAACTTATTAGCCGGGATTTAATCTTCAATTCACCTCTAACTATATAAACCGGTTTTAGATATTTTACACTCATTTCGGTGGTAACGCCAGCAGTTTTACATTTTGTAAGAACAACCCAGCCAGCAATTTCATCCATTAAAGTAGCCTGAATTCCACCATGAAGTATTTTATTGTAGCCTACAAGCCAATCCTTCGGGCTCCAGTTGGTAACCAATTCCTCACCGGTATCTATAAATTCAAGTTGCAATCCAAGGTTGTTGTTTGGCGAACAACCAAAACAGTTATATTCCTCACCTTTATGCGCAACAAACGGATTATAAATCTTTTTCATAACAAAAAGGGCGGGAAATCCCGCCCTAATATCTTAATTCAATTAATTAGTATTTAATATTAAAGGTAATCCATTCTCTCCTCCACCAATTATAATCACCTTAGAATTAGGTGATTCAGCAAGAACAGTTGTTGCTTCAATACCGCGCTGCAATAATATCCTATCAGTTAAACTTGCATTAATAATCCTGTTATAAGCTGCTATACCTTCGGCTTGAATTCTAAGGCGTTCTGCTTCTGATTTTTCCCGGTCGAGGCGAAAAGTGTAGGCAAGTGCTTCCTGCTCAGTTGTCAATTTACTTTCAATAGCATCCTTAATATTCGATGGCAGGTTTATAGAGCGGATTAATAAAGCCCTCATATCAATAAAATTCGCTGCCAACACTTCTTTAGATTCCTGGATAATTGATTGTTCCACCTCGCTTCTTTTGGTTGAATAAATCTCTTCGGCTGCATAACGCCCTGCAACCTGCCTCACCGATGATCGAACCTCCGGAATAACCAGCACATTAACATAGGGTATTCCAAACTGTTCATATAAAAATCCAATATCAGTATGATTCGGGTTAAACCTTACGGTTACATCCATACTGACCGATAAACCATTTTTATCCAAAACATCCATTGTTTCGTCACGTTGCTGTTCACGGACATTGTAACGAACCATTTCATTCCATGGCGCAATAATATGGAATCCTTCACCATACGTAGTTTCCTTATCAAGCCCTGATGTATAAGGCCTGAACATTACACCTTTTTCCCCCGGATCTATAATAAGAAACATCCCGCCGCCTAATGCTAATATCACAATAAGTACAATTACACCTATTACGATATACGAACTTTTAATTTTCATAGTAGTATTTTTTAATTATTTCTAAAAACAAATTTACAAGATAATACCGGAATAAATTCACATAAATGAAAAAATAACATTGAGCATCTTAATCAAACTCATAAATACATCACAAAAAGGGAGTTATATATTAAATTAACAATTTTATTAAACCTAATTTCATCACAATAAAACAGCATTTGCAGAAGCAAGATTACATTTGAATGACCTTCCCGTTATTAACAATTCAGAAAATGAAATTTCTGGCATGCCCTGTTTTTAGTTAATAAGTCACCTAATTTCCCAAAATTGGAACATATTAACACACACCAGAAAAAAAAAAAATTAACTGTTAATATTTTATCCTTGTAACATACTGACTTATAGTTTCCATTAAATAGGTTTGAATCCCTTTTATCGCAAAACTGTTATGATTAAAGAATCGGAGTTAATAATTAATAAGGACGGAACTATCTTCCACCTTCACCTGAAACCGGCTGATATAGCAGGGAAAATTATCTTAGTTGGTGATCCGGGAAGGGTGGATATGGTAGCTTCTAATTTTGAAAATATCGAATTCAAAATCAGAAACCGGGAATTCTACACCATTACAGGCACATATAAGAATAAAAGGATTACGGTATTATCAACCGGAATAGGAACAGATAATATAGATATTGTATTAAATGAACTGGATGCACTTGCCAATATTGATTTTAACACTCGAAAAGTAAAAGAAAAATTTGCCCAGCTAGATTTTATGAGGATTGGTACTTCAGGTGCATTACAATCCGAAATTCCGGTTAATTCATTTGTGGTTTCTCAAAAATCAATTGGATTTGATGGATTACTTAATTTCTATAAAAACAGGGACAGCATTTGCGACCTCGAATTTGAATCAAACCTGACAAATGAACTTTCCTGGAAAAATACACTTGCCTCTCCTTACATTGTAGACGCCTCAGAAAACCTATTACAAAAGTTTAAATCACCTAAATTTATTAAAGGAGTTAACATCTCAGCACCAGGATTTTATGGACCACAAGGGCGGGTATTAAGATTACCGCTGGCAATGAATGAAATTAACGATCAGATAGAAAAATATAGTTTTAAGAGTTTTAAGATAACAAATTACGAAATGGAAAGCTCGGCAATATATGGGCTTTCCAAATTAATGGGGCATAGAGCTGTTACAGTTTGTGCAATAATTGCCAACCGTGTTACCGGCGATGCAAATAACGCATATCATTCAGTAATGGAAAAACTTGTAAAAATTGCTTTGGAAAGATTTATAAACTAATTTATCATTTAATTATGATTGCGAATAATAATACAAAGGCACTTATTAACCTACTTGATGACCCTGATATTGGGGTTTTCAAAATGGTTGAACAGGAATTAGTTAAGAAAAATGCAAAAATAATTCCCGTTCTGGAAGAAAAATGGGAGAATAGCCTGGATGAAATTTGCCAACATCGTATTGAAAACCTTATTCAATTTTTACATCTCAAAAATTTAAAAAAAGAAATGCGTGCCTGGGTAAAAAAAGAAGATCCGGAATTATTAGAAGGATTTTTCATATTGAATAAATTTTTGTACCCCGACCTAAATATACGACCCATTGAAAGACAAATTGAAAACCTTAGGAAAGATATTTGGTTAGAATTAAATGATTCACTTACATCATTGGAAAAAACCTCGGTACTAAACCATGTTTTTTTTGAACTCAATGGGTATTCGATTAACCATTCAGAGATAAATTTACCGCAAAATTGCTTTTTAAACCAAGTAATTGAGACAAAAAAAGGAAATTCTTATTCAATTGCCATGCTTTACACAATTGTTGCGCAAATGCTTGAATTACCAATCTTTTTTATCGACTTTCCACGAAATCCGTTATTAGCATGGTTTGATCGCCAGATTGCAATGGAAGCTCATGGAGAAGATATCGATACCGATATTATTTTTTATATAAACCCATCAAATAAAGGTTCAATAACTGGAAGAAAAGAACTTGAATACCATTTAAAAAAAATCAAATATACAAGCGACCCAAAATATTATCAGAAAGGTGATAACCGGATATTTTTATTGCGGTTGGCCAACCAGATTGAAATAGCTTATAAACAAATGGGATTAGATGATAAATCAGGAATCATTTATGAACTTAAATTAATTATTACAGACTTTTTAGGAATGAACCTTTAACCTGCATACCTTGCAGGTTTGTAACTGGTTTGATAAAACCTCCCCGACCCAGGGAGGTTTT
>JABMQB010000457.1 GCA_013203525.1 Mariniphaga sp. | reverse complement strand
TTTGTTTATTATCAAAATATTGGTAGCAGGTTCGACAGGTTAATTGGTTACAGGCAATTGAGTTTAAGATAGGTTTAAAGGAAGAGATTTTGAATCTGGATTCTATCTTTTATTGATTTCTGGTGATCGGAAACAACATCTTATTTAAGTATTTTCATATACCCCTCACCACTTTTAAATAGTAGTGTAAAACTAAAACGCGATCCTTTGCCCAGATCAGAGTCGGCAAAAAGCCGGCCACCTATTAATGTTGCAAATTCTTTGGCAATAGATAGTCCAAGCCCGGATCCGCGGTTATCAACCGTATTAATTGCCTCAACCTTATAATAACGGTCGTAAATTTTATCAATGTTATCGGGGCTGATTCCTTTACCTGTGTCTTCAACAAAAAACTCTATTTTGGTTGGCGAAATCATTTCATATCCAAATTTAACCGATCCCGATTTTGTGAATTTTAAGGCATTATCCATTAATTTGCTCATAGCTTCAAACAAGAGGTTTCTATCAGTTTCAAATCCAAAGTGAGGATTTTTTACTGCCAATATAAGTTCAAAATCAATTTTTTTATTAGTGTCGGCTACAGGTTTGAACACATTAAAGAGTTCTTTCATTGTGGCATTAATCTCACAGAATTTTATTTTAGCCTCAACAGTATCGGTTTCTATTTTTGAAAGGCTGATCGTATCATCGATCATTTTCATTAGCTCGTGGCTGTTGGTTATAATAGCGTTTGAGTATAATTCTTTTTCCTCCGGCGGTAATTCCATTTCTGCAAGAATTTCTGATGAACCAATAATTGCATTCATTGGTGTCCTTATTTCATGCGAAAGATTAGCAAGGAATACAGATTTTAATTTGTTAGCATCATCAGCAACCTTAAGGGCTTCTTCTAATTTGAATTCTGTTGTTTTCCGACGGGTAATATCTCGTGCAACTGAAATAACCGAATTGTTATTTAGTTTTGCTATTCGCATTTCAAACATAAATGTACCATTCGGAGTATCCAGGGCATATTCAATCGATTCAATGGAGTCGTTAATAATAGCTTCCTGAATACACTGAGAAATTTTGTTGGCCATTTTTTCTGAAAAACCAACTTCATATATAGTATTTCCAATTATCTCCGAACTTTTAATTTTTAATTTATCGCTGTCTTTTATCACAAAATCTTCATAAACACCATCCTTGTCAATAATGAAAAATATATCAGGGATCGCTTCAAGTAAAACCTTAAATCTGGTCCGGCTTTCCTTTAAACTGTCAATAAGCTGATTCTGTGCTGTTGTATCATAAAATATACAAATGAATTGGTTTTTTGAAGGTCGTATGATATTAATATTATACCATTTTTGAAGGTGTTCCAGGTATACTTCTTTTTGTGGTTTTGGATCGATTATCAAAAGGTTGTTGCTATCGATGGCATTTCTGAACAAATAGTTAAATACATAGCTGACTTTCTGGTCGATAACTTCCTTGGCCTTCACACCAAAATTTTGTTCAAATGCCGGATTAATCTGAGAAATTATAAGGTTAATAACCTGATCGTCTTCATCTGTATTTGCTTTGATATAAAGAATGGGTTGTTTTGATGTTTTAACAAGCTGCGAGATTTGCCTGGTAGTGTCGGCCAGAATTTTCTTTGCATCTTTCAACTTGCTCTCAAAAAATTTTCTTACAAATAATGCTGCAAGCAAAGCCAGGAGAAAAATAATTACAGGATTTGCTAAAAATAATTGATCTAAAGCAAGAAATTTTATAGTACTGCCTGCTTGTGATATATGAAATCCTAAAGTCAGCAATGATAAGGCAGAAAATACAAGTACTTTCCTGAATTTTTTAGCAAATGCATTTAAATATATCATTGCAATAACAACCCACCATAAACTATGGTAAATGGTTTCGGCAGGAGGGAGGTGTTCATGAAAATCGGAAAGGTAGTAACCGTATATCAATAAGGGAACAAAAAATGCCATGTTAAGGGCACATTCAGATCTACCGTGGTATAAACAATAAAATGCAATTACAATTAGTAAAACAATTCCTATTTCGCAGGGAAGGCATAGTAATTCTGGTTTAAAAATAATTTTCCAAAGAAGGATAGAAATTGAAAAAAGAAATCCAACGGCATTAACCCACATTAGTTCGACGATCCGTTGTTTTTCCTGGGGTGGTAATTGTCCTATATTTTTTAATAAGAAAGAGTTCTTCACTAAAATAAATATTGCTTCAAAAAGTTTCCTTGGTAAACTTAATTAATTATAACATTAAAAAATAATCCATTTGTATCAAACTTTTAACAAATCAAGGTGAATTTTTTTTTATTACCAAAAATATAGCAGAGTTCGTTTATTGAATTCTATGTTCCAGGTTTTGGAAGGTCAAAGTGATTTTTATTGCTGATTTTTGTTATAATTTAATTTTTGGCTTTTACATAACTTTGCCACAAATACTTTCAAAGAAATTAAATTGAATAATTAATTAGTTATGCCAAAAGGATTTTATAACGTGCCGGAAGCAAAAAATGAACCGATATTATCGTATGCTCCCGGATCACCTGAAAGGAAAGAAATAAAAGCAAAGCTGGAAGAATTACGGTCTCAAGAGGTTGAATTACCAATGGTAATAGGTGGCAATGATGTAAGGACAAACAGGAAAATAAGAATTTTTCCACCCCATGAAATCAAACATACATTGGGCTATTATAATCAGGGTGATTCAAGCCATGTTGAAATGGCGATTGATGCAGCCTTGGAAGCACGTGATAAGTGGGCAAATATGGCATGGCAACACAGAGCTTCCATTTTTTTGAAAGCAGCCGACCTTTTGGCCGGGCCATATCGTGCGAAGATAAATGCCGCTACTATGTTGGGGCAGTCGAAAAATATTTTTCAGTCAGAAATTGATGCTGCATGCGAGCTTGCCGATTTTTTTAGATTTGGAGTAAAAGTTATGACTGATATTTACAAATTACAACCTGAGTCGGCACCCGGTATTTGGAATTATAACGAATTCAGGCCATTGGAAGGATTTGTATTTGCTCTTACACCATTTAACTTTACTTCTATTGCAGGGAACCTTCCGGCAGCACCCGCTATGATGGGAAATGTAGTTGTTTGGAAACCATCAAAAACTGCTGTTTATTCAGCGGGTGTTATTATGGAAATATTTAAGGAAGCCGGGCTTCCCGATGGAGTAATTAACCTTGTTTTTGTTTCTGGCCCAACAGCTGCTGATGTAGTATTTTCTCATCGCGATTTTGCAGGTATTCATTTTACCGGTTCTACAGGTGTTTTCCAAAGTATTTGGAAAACCATAGGGAATAATATATATAAATATAAATCATACCCAAGGATTGTAGGAGAAACAGGTGGTAAAGATTTTATTTTTGCTGATAGTAG
>JABMQB010000456.1 GCA_013203525.1 Mariniphaga sp. | reverse complement strand
CGCCCACCCCGATCACTCCCGCGTGTTGGCATTTTCATTTCGCCTTCATCTAGCCTCCACGAAATAATATTTAATCCGGGATCAGGATTTTGATTGATAGTCTTTATCAGTTTATTTTCAGAATTATAAATTGTTATTTTAAGACTGTCAGTACGACTCCCGCGCCCACCTGGGCCTCCACGCATTCCGGCAGGCATGTTCCCCGAGGTCCTCCTTGAAGCCATCCTTGCTCTCATTTCATTCCTGTTTGGGCGTTGCCTTTTAGCTCCCTTTGGCATTTTTACAAATATTTTTAATTGAGCCCCGGTTGGTTTTGATTCTCCAATAAAAATACCATCGGCAGGAAAATGTGAACCTGAATTTGCCTGAGTTCCATTTACAATAATCGCATCAGATGGATCAAATAAAGTTAATTGGTTATTTATCGATTCACCACCGCTGGCGGCAATCTCCCGTAAGGGTCTTATATCATCGAGAATATAAATTGAACGACCAAAAGTGCCTATTACAAGGTCAGCCTCACGCTCCTGTAGTGCAAGATCCATAGTAGAAACAGCTGGTACTCCATGAGTCCATCTTACCCAGTTTTCACCCTCATCAATACTAACCCATAAACCATGTTCTGTGCCAAGATAAACAAGTTGTGGTTCAATCGGATCTTGAAGAATACAGAGTGCATAACCAAAAATATATTCTTCATCAATTATCCTTTCCCAGGTTTTTCCAAAATCAGTTGTATAAAATGCATAAGGTGTAAAATCAGCATTTCGGTAATTATTAGCCACAACCCAAGCTTTA
This sequence comes from Mariniphaga sp., assembly GCA_013203525.1. Taxonomy (GTDB): domain Bacteria; phylum Bacteroidota; class Bacteroidia; order Bacteroidales; family Prolixibacteraceae; genus JABMQB01. The sequence goes on along the minus strand of JABMQB010000456.1, from coordinate 1,302 downwards.
ATTGACTTTGTGAATTTCTAAAATTAAGATAATTTTTAGAAAAAAATTTTAACAACCGATAAAAAATTATATTATTCAAAGAGATGAAAAGAACATTATCAATTTAAACATACAAACTAATTTTTATTATACATGTCTTAAAATTTGCTTAAAAAATAAACTATCATAAATTCACGTAAAAATAATTCTTATCTCATATTTTGCTTTTTGAGACTTCAATTTACAAATCAAATATTGTAATTAACTTAAATAATTTGTTGATAAAACACCAAAAAGTATTTTATTGATTTTTAATAACTCCAGGAAAATGATCAAACTCTAATTTAAATTACCTGTTTTTATGAATTTTATGTAATTCAATTTTTATTAACAATTGTTAATAACTTCGGTGGATTTTAAGTTAATTTAAAAATTCAATTTTTCTTGACTAATAGAAAATAATTATTGAAATTTGATTCATCAGGTGAGCGATAAAAGGCTGCACTGGAAATGAGGAGATGGAGAAGGCAACTTAGTTGGGGCCAGAACCAGATCATCCCGATCTTCGGATCGGCTCATTAAAGGAGTTGAAGTTTGAACCTGACCGTCTGGGGTCAAAGTTCAGTCAATCACAAGAGAGCAATCCAGACGTTCTTTCAAAGATTGAGTCGACCGGCAGGAAACAGAAAGAAGTTTCGGCTTCAGGAAGTTGTACTGCGAAGCAGGGAAAGAGTTTACTCAGGAACTGGTTTTTTCAGGCATTAACCAATCGCAAGAAAAGTTAAAGCCAAAATGAAACGGGGAAGACACTTTGTCCAGGAAGATATCCGGTATATCGAACGGACAGCAGGAAAGTTTTACCGTAAAAAGTAAAACGGGAACGCTAAAGGCTGAAAATCATCGAAAGATGAAAAAACAGCCGGTCGCAATAACAGTAACCTGGCGCAATAGGAAATTTCGGTTTCCTAAAGTGAATGGGGGCTATTCGTAAAGGATAGTCCCCATTTGTGTTTTAAAAACTTCTTTCATTTTCAAAATAATCAAACAACTTGCAAGGAAATTAATACCTCCCCGTCTTTAATACAAATCGCAATATTTAAATTAAAGACTAAACATGAAAATACTTTATACAACAGCCATATTAATTGTATTAACCAAATTATTATCGGCTCAGTCATTCGACGTAGAATTAAAAAATCTCGACAATAAATGGATTAACCTGGAAGATCTACAAGGCCAGGAATTTACAGTTATCGATGGCTATAGTTTAAACTTGCGATGATATTAGCAGGTTATAATTTTTTTCTATCTCCAAATACTTTT
>JABMQB010000455.1 GCA_013203525.1 Mariniphaga sp. | reverse complement strand
TTTTTGTCAATTGAAAATATCAGACTCGAATAAACAAAGCCTTAAAAGGCTTCATTTAAGCTCGGTATTATTAAAAATCAAAGAAAAAAAGGGGTTGTGCATCAGCTACTGATGTTGGAGACCAGATTCTTTCCTTAAATCCGGTGAGTGAAGGCTGGAAGGGAATTGAACTTGCTTATGTAGAATTGGTAAAATTATTTGATTAGAGTTTATTCTTTCATTTTCAAATAATCGGGATTCTTTTTTGGAAGTTAGGCATTTGTTTTAGTTATCCATGAATTATATTTTTCCTTCATTTCAGAAAGTTTCTCAATATCTTGTTTTGAAATATCATTAATCTCTGAAGGATCATTTTTAAGATTGAATAGCTCAAATTTATTTTCTTCATAATGAACAACTAATTTCCAGTCACCTGCTCTTAAGGCGGAACCTGGTTTCCATGTGCTGCCGTGATAGTGCGGGAAATGCCAAAATATTTCTTCACGATGAATTTGTTTTTGTTTGGTTAAAATTGGCAGAAGATTCTCACCGTCATTTGGTTTATGTTTTATTCCAGCCAAATTTAATATTGTGGTATAAAAATCCATACTTACAGCTGGTTGTTTTTCTATTCTTCCTGTGTTAATAACTTCAGGTCCTGCAATTATTAGCGGAACACGAATTCCACCTTCGTAACACCAACCTTTACCTGCTCTTAACGGGTTGTTACTGGTAGGTGCATTTTTTCTGCTAAGAGTGGAAAGCCCTCCATTATCACTGGTAAAAATTATCCAGGTGTTTTTGTCCAATCCGGTTCTTTTTAAAACTCTCATAATTTTACCCACATTTTCATCCATTGAGTTAACCATAGAAGCATAGGCCGCATTTTCCTGTACAAGTTTTGTCCATCCATTTCCCTCCATTTTATGAGCTACGTATGTTAACTCCAATTCTTCTCTTTTTGCTTCATATTTACTAATGAATTTTTTTGATGCTTCAATTGGAGTATGAACTGTATAAAAAGCCAGGTACAAAAAGAATGGATTATCCTTGTTGTTTTCTATAAATTGGATACTCTCATTTGTTAAACGGTCCGTTAAGTATTCGCCTTCGGCCCCATCGGTAAGTTTAGGATTATTATAAGGTGAATAATAACCACCAGGAGGACTTCCTTTCTCATGACCTCCAATATTAATATCGAATCCCTGATCTTCAGGAAAAAATTGTTTCCCTCCTAAATGCCATTTACCTATAAAACCAGTTTTGTATCCATTCTCTTTTAACTTTTCTGCTATGGTAACTTCATTCAAATCTAATTTAGCTTCATCTTGAGGTCCAAGTAACATTCGGTTTTTAGGATCAAGTCCAGGAATCCAATCAGTAATATTTACACGGTTTGGGTGTTTCCCAGTCATAATAGCTGCGCGTGTTGGGCTGCACACAGGATTTGCAGCATAAGCCTGAGTAAAACAAACACCCGATTCGGCTAATTTATCGATATTTGGAGTGTCGTAAAAACTTTCCGGATTGTTACATTTTACATCTGCCCAACCCAGGTCATCAACTAAAATGAAAACAAAGTTGGGCTGTTCCGTACGGCTTGAACATGAGAAAAAAATGCTGACAAATATAATCCAAACTATTTTTCTGAATAGCATATCTTATCTATTGAAGTTTAAACCTTTTAATTAAATACTTAGCTGGCATTTTTTTACAGTAATCCTTATCTCGACAAAATTATCTTTTCTTTCATAATTTGTTGGGCAGACTCCAAAACTCAAATATAATATATATTAAGCAACCTATAAACAGAATCAGGGATAAGAATTTAAAGGTCTTATGTTAATTACATTAGGGTATTGATTGATGTGATTTTCCCCTTATTTCATTAAAACTTTTTAATTTGTAACGGGATTTTTTCTCCAATAACCTGATAAAATATGCGGCTTTTTGAATACAAGCAATAATTGGATAGACATCAGGAAATAGATGTTAAATGTTCCGTCCACTGAAAAGGATGGCCTGCTAAGTGGACGGACTTATTATGATTTAAATATTTACTTACTCATTTCAGAAAAGTACTTATAAAATAAGGGGATTGTTTTAATCCCATTATAAAATTGCTCCAATGGGTAGTTTTCGTTTGGTGAATGTATAGCATCCGATTCCAAGCCAAATCCCATTAAAACTGATTTGATTCCCAGAATTTCTTCAAAGGTTGAAATAATTGGAATACTACCTCCGGAACGAACCGGAACCGGTTGTTTACTAAATACATCAGTATAGGCTTTTTCAGCAGCTTTGTATGCAGTTATGTCAATTGGGCAAACATATCCCTGGCCTCCATGAAGTGACGTAACTTCAACTTTTACTGATTTTGGAGCAATGGCTTCAAAATGTTTTTTAAACAGATCAGCAATTTTATGATGATCCTGATTGGGAACCAAACGTGATGACACCTTTGCAAATGCTTTTGACGGAAGTACCGTTTTTGCTCCTTCTCCGGTATAACCTCCCCAAATTCCGCAGATATCAAACGATGGGCGGATACCGGTACGTTCCATTGGAGTAAATCCGGTTTCACCTGCCAGTTCTTCAACGTTAATTGCCTTTTTATATTCTTCTTCGCTAAATGGTGCTCTGCCAAGCAACTCACGCTCTTCAGCCGATACTTCCATTACATCATCATAAAATCCGGGGATAGTAACTTTTCCATCTTTATCAACCATTTGGTCGATGAGGTTACAAAGTACATTTATTGGATTAGCAACAGCTCCACCAAATAATCCGGAATGTAAATCATGTGATGGACCTGTAACTTCAACCTGCCAGTATGCAAGGCCACGAAGCCCGGTAGTTATGGAAGGAATATCGGGAGCAATCATGGAGGTGTCGGAAACAAGAATTACATCGGCTTTTAACATTTCCTTATTTTCTTCGCACCATTTACCCAGGTTTGGAGAACCTACTTCTTCTTCGCCTTCAATCATAAACTTAA
>JABMQB010000454.1 GCA_013203525.1 Mariniphaga sp. | reverse complement strand
TGCCCAGGTATGATTTTTATAAAAGAATAAACCTTGCGGAATTTGTAAAACTCCGGCAGTTAAAACACGGATTGATTCCTGAATTAGTTCCTCAAATCGGGGTTTTCGATTTATGATAATCCAGAATGGGATCAGAATGGCAAAGAACAGGATAATGATAATATATTCTATTCCTTTAGTTTCAAAGATATCGATATTTGTAAATCCATCCATTTTTATTTATATTAATGATTAATAATTATTGAGACTCTTTGGGCTGGTTATTTTTAACCCAGGATGGAGGTTCGCAAAGTACCGGCATCCGGTTAATAACCCATCTGAATATCCATATTTGTGTAAAAATGACTGCTATGGCAACCACAATTTCCATCCAGGAAGGATAATAGGGGATTGCCGCATCCCACCTGAACCCGACTATGCTCACATTAAGCCTGTTTATAACGATGCCGATTATTGTAATGACCGAAGCTACTTTGATCAGCAATATGTTGCTTCTCTTGTAGCCAAAGATGAAGAGTACCATGGGAAAAAGTACGAATCCGATCATCTCGGTAAGATACCAGTAACCCATCGGTGTATTTAACAGTTCCCAGTGTTTGCCATGGACAAATATGAGTATCTGAAGAAAAAAATAGGCAAACATAGTAGCGGCACAAATTTTTGATAATCCGTGGATGATACTCTTGCGGGTACGATGATTTTTTTCAGAGAGATGAACAGAGAACACCTTCTGGCTGATTGATCCCTCAAAGATGACCATAGAGAGCCCGGCAAAAATACTGGAGACAAAAAACAGGATGGGGATAAATTCGGAATACCAAAGTGGGTGGATCTTCTCTTTTGCCATCAGGAAAAGTGCGCCTAACCCTGATTGGTGAAGGGTTGATAAAGTAATCCCGAATATGACTGCCGCCAGGGTCATCCCCGAAAGGATTTTATGGGCGCGACGGGCTTCAAGCCATTCTGCAATAGCTGGTGAAAATTCAATAAGCTGGGCAATCATATATAATAGGAAATGCCAGGCAACCAAAAATAATACAGAGCTGGTGCCGAAACTATTCCCGATAATCGGATTAATTACATTCCATGGCTTTCCCAGGTCTAAAAGCAAAGCCCCTGCATAAAACAGATAAGCCAGGAAGCCATTCAACACAGTTACCCGCACAATGGAATGGTATTTCCGGATGTTCAGGATATATACCATAAAAGTGATTACATAAGCACCACCTGCAAAAGCTACGCCTGTAACTACATTGAAGCCTTTCCATAAACCCCACGGGACTTCCTGAGTTAAATTACTAACCGACCCTAGCCCTTTCGAAAAACGAATCACAAGCAGTATCACCGCCAGTAACATCACCGGAATGGAAATAATATTAAAGGGTGTAAGCCATTTCCCTCTTGGTTTTAATTCGTTAAGCAGAAATTTCCAGATATTTTTTTGCTCCTTTTCCTGTGATATAGTATAATCTTTTGTATTATTCATTTTCTTCGGAATTAGTTTTATTTTTTTTTGTAGCTTCCTGAATTCCCAGCAATAGCATCGGTAGAAGCACAAATACAGATGGTACAGTATAAAGGAATCCTTTTGTCAATTCAGGGTATGAACTCTGTTGGATATTTGTGTTGAAGCCCAGTTCATCGAAGGGAACCGGAGAAAGGTATAAAAAGGCTGTCCCTCCAGCTTCTGTTTCTCCATAGATGTGATCCACATAAAGATCCGGATTTTCAACAATCCTTTTTTGGGCTTCTTTGAGTAATTCTCTTCGGGTACCAAACATAAGAGCTTCTGCCGGGCAGTTTTCTACACAGGCAGGCTGCTTTTCTTCCTGTTGCCGGTTAAAACACATATCGCATTTTACAATTTTTGGATTTGGGCTGAGGTATTCAAATTTTGGCATATCAAATGGGCAGGAGACCATACAATAACGGCAACCCATACACTTGTCGCCTATCCATACCACGGGGCCATTATCGGTTTTATGCATAGCCTGTGTCAAACAGGCCGCTGCACACGCCGGGCTGTTGCAATGCATACACTGACGTTTTATATACACTTCACCTTTTGAAGTTTCAAAGGCATTTACCACCGTGCGTCTTGATTCATTGGTTTTTCTGATTACCCCAACCTCAGGGTAATCTTCGGGTTCAGGAAGGTTATTGGCTTCAGCACATGCAAACTCACAGGATTGACATCCAACACAACGAGTGGAGTCGTAGAGGATTCCATAGAATTCAACCTGATCTTCATTTTTTTTTGCAGCCTGTGCTTTTTTCCCAATTGCCAGGGTGGCTCCCGTTGCACCCAATACTTTGAAAAAGTTTCTTCGGTTTATACTCATATTTGAAAATATTTATGGTAAGAAAAGTTATCTGAAATTAAAGCTTTGAGGTATCGATAAAGTTTTTCTGAAAATCTTCCCATATATCGGGTTCCATATCCTTAAGTATATGATTGATCAGTTCACCTCCCTCTTGATAGATAATTTTGGATTCAGCGAAATTTTTGCTGTTTAATGTTTCAACCAGGAAGGCTCTTAACCGTGAAAACTCGATTTTCAACCATTCCCTATATTCCCGGGACATTTTGAAAAAACCAATTTCTCGTAACCAGTTAGACGGTTCTAACATGTAAACCCAACCTTCCGAATAGGGAGACCGGTTAATCAACGATGGTTCTGTTATTAACTCTTCATTGATTTCTTTTATAGTTCCTGATACCGGAGAATAAATACTGATTTTTTTTCCATGTCTTGCCAGCGATAGAATGGGTTCATTCTTTTTAACGATTTCTCCCGGGGCTTTCATTATAACCCGCGTATAATTTCCGGTGATATGCTGGAGAAAATCATCAATCCCCAATTTTATTACTCCGTTTTGTTCCATATAAACCCACGTATGGGTTTTGTCGTAGTACAGGCCCTTAGGAAGTGAAATAGCGTCTTCATTTATTAAATTTGATTGGATAGGAATGCCTGGTGGCATAATCTCAATTTTTTGCCGCCGGAAATGACTGGTTAAAATAATTAGTAATCCGATTACAATAAAAAATATAAAAATGAAAAGGATAACTTTTTGAAGTGCGTACTGACTTTTTTCGGGCTCCAGGATAATTTCTTTTCTATTTAGGTTTTCTAAATTGGTTTGCCTTTCGTTGAATACAAG
>JABMQB010000453.1 GCA_013203525.1 Mariniphaga sp. | reverse complement strand
CATTTGCATTATAATAAAGCGTTTTTGGGACTGGATTATCAATATTTAAAAGACGCAATTCATAAGTACTATTGTAAAGCCAGGCATACGCTATTTGCTTGCAGTCGGGTGAAATAACTGAGGAATAGGCAAACTGATCCATTCCTTCATATGTTCCATCTTTAGTCAAACTCTGTAATGTACCTTTCGTAAGATCCCTAATTGCCAGGTTCCCGGTTTCCCAATCAACAAATGATAAATATTTCCCATCCGAAGATATACTACCGGTGTTATCAGCTTTTCCTCCGGTCCAAACCTGGTTTATTGTTATTCCTTCCGGTTCCGTTAAATTATTCTTCTGGTTTTGCGCCAGGTTTTCAAGTGGCAGGAAATCCTCCATAAGCCAGAGTTCGTGTTCTCCCCCGGCATAAGCGGTAAAGGCTATTTTTGCCCCATCGGGGGACCAACCAAGCTTAGTTGCCATTGCCTTAACTCCAGTTTTTACTTCTTTTGTTAATCCTGATTCAATGGATAAAATCCATATTTTACTTTTATCAGTATAAGCTAACTCTTTACCATCAGGCGACCAGGCAAGCTCAAACTGACTGTTTACTTCATCGATTTTTGTTATGACACTCGAGTTGCCACCTTCAGCAGGAATAGATTTTATTGTTTTATCATCCGAAAAATAAGTTATTGATTTCCCATCAGGAGACCAGTCAATTGGTGCCCAAGAGACCTTATCTAGTTCTTTAGTAATCTTTCTAAGGTTTTCTCCTTCCTTTGTTACAATATAAATTTGAAATATTGGTTTGTTATCTTTTACCTGAGGACGGATAAATGCAATAGTGTTCCCATCGGGAGACCAGCAGGGAAAACGATCCTGAAGTGGTTGACCTGATGTTGTCAGTTGTTTAGGTTTGCCACCCTCTACAGGAATGGTAAAAATATCTACCTCCCATCGTTTTTCTCCTTCTTCATAAAAATTTTTTACTCCTGAAAAAACAATAGTTTTTCCATCAGGTGAGATATCGTTTCCACCACCAGGGACAGCTGTATAAATATTAAATTCTGACTGGATAGGTATTGAGTCCACTTCTCCACCTGCTGATGGAACAGATGCAATCTTCCCATCGGCCCACCTGAAGAATATTTTTTCTCCATCGGGGCTCCATTTTGGATATGAAGTCCAGCCCTGCGGAGTGACCTGCGTTGCAATACCACCAATAGATGGCACAGTATAGATAATTTCATACACGGGATTCATAAGTTGTAGCCCTATTTTATTATCTGGAGTCCACCCGGCTACTTCATGGAATGTTACATAAGGTAAATCAATTTTTTGGGGAGTAGCAGAGGGATTTCCTTTTTCAGTTACAGGAACTATCCAAATTTCTTTAGGATCTTCATTGTCAGCTCTTCTGTGAAATGCAATCATTTTACCATCGGGAGACCATATAGGACCCCTGACCTGACCCGATTGCAAATTACTAACCTGAATCGGGACTCCTCCTGCCGAAGGAATTACCCACACATCGTAGGACCACTGACCATCATCATTTTTATAACTTTTTACATATGCAATTTTATTCCCATCTGGTGAAAAAACTGGTTGATGTGTTCCTGGCCCTGTTAATTCTTTTGGTGTACTTCCCTTAACGAGAATAGTATATATGCGTATTAGTTTAGATTCATCATCACCGGAATTCTCACCTGACGCGTAAGCCAGTATTTTACCATCATATGACAGGCTCAACCGAAATTCTTCAGGAAAACCGCAACGATGAAATGGTACAGGTACTTTTTTTGGTACTCCTCCCTTCGATGCTATAACATAAATAGAAGTACTGGAAGATTTCAAATCATATTCTGCATTAAAAGCGATCCATTTGCCATCTCCTGACCAGGCAAATGTACTGTTCATATCCCAGGCTCCAATATTATCGGTTAATTTTTGGGGTTCTCCTGCAATGTATGGATCCACTTCACCTGAAACAGGTATTATCCAAACACTTCCTTTCGAAATAAAAGCACACCATTTTCCATCTGGCGATAACAGGCCATTGCCCGGAGTGGAAGGTATTTTAATTTTTGTAAATTTTGGAGTAAGGGGAATTGTCGAAATTTTCTCAGCAATTTGTACTAATATAGATAGCCTTTCCCTGGCAAGGGCAACTTCATTTTTTTGCCCGGGGAAATTATCGACAAGGATTTGATATTTTTTTACAGCCTCCTGGTTTCCAAGTTTTTCGTAACACATGCCCTGATACAATAATGATTTGGCTACATATTCTTTTTCGTTTGGGTAGGTTTTAATAAGTGATTCAAATAAGTTTATGGCTTCTTTCAAATCGGCTTTGGTTTCCATGGTGTACTTTGCTTTTTCAAAAAGTACTTTAAAATCCTGTTTTTCCTGAAATGCAACAGAAATAATTCCTGTTACCAGCAAAATGGCCAGCAGTAAAAATAGTTTTGGTTTCATAATGGTTGTTTTTTACAATTTCCCGGTAAACCTACCTGAACGTTATGTCGCTATTGTCAGCGAAAAGTAAAAGAATGTCACTAATACATTAGAACGTTAGATTTTTAGATATGAGATATAAGACAAAATACAACCTTTTGAAATTCATTGGTTTAACCTGTTTTTTTAAATCCATATCATGTTTATTATCAATACAATCACCTTCAATTATTTAAATGTCAGCTAACGGACAAAACGATAACCTCCGCCATATACTGTCAGGATATGCCTCGGATGGTTCGGATCAACTTCAATTTTTTTTCTAAGTTTCAGAATGTGATTGTCTATTGTCCGGGTGGTAGGAAATTTTTCATACCCCCAGATTTTATCCAACAGTTCATCACGGGTTACTACTTTCCCATCTTGTTGAATTAAAAAGCGCAACACATCAACCTCCAGCGATGTTAGGTCTATTTCGACATCCTTTCGGATGACTTTATAATGCTCGAAGTCAATTTTAATAGTTTCGAGTTGAACAAGTCCAGATATTGTCTCACCACTGCGATTTTCCCTCCTGAGGTGTGCTTTAATCCTTGCCAGAAGTTCGCGGATGCTAAAAGGTTTTGAAATGTAATCATCAGCACCCATTTCAAGGCCTATTACTTTATCTATTTCTTCTCCTTTTGCAGTTAGCATTAAAATCGGGATATCCATATTTTCGCGGCGAAGTTCTTTGCAAACTTCCAGCCCATTCATCCCGGGAAGCATAATGTCCAATAAAATCAGGTCGGGTTTTTCGGACAGGGCTTTCTTTAGGCCAACCTTCCCATCTAGTGCATAATCAACCTCATAACCTTCATCCACCAGATTTATTTTCAAACCTTTTACAAGGTCTTCTTCATCTTCAATAATCAGGATTCTTTCATTCATACTTCAAAATGCAACTTAGGTTTTAATATCTGCAAATACAATATTGTCTATTCACTCACAATTATAATTTAGAATTTCCTTTTATCATTCTGTCCTCAAGCTGGACGGCCAAGAAAATTTCATTTCACATTATTATCAATTTTAATGGTGTTCAATGTAACTCGATAAATCTCGTTTAATGCTCCCTCCCATCCCCGATAGTTATCGGGGCCAACTCCGGCTCGCGCCAAATTTTCGTCCAGCGCATTTTTTTATTTACTGCTAAATTTTGACTTCATTTGTACGTTTTCTAATCCAACTCCTCCTTTTTATCCTTTATTGGAATTGATATAAAAAAAGAACTTCCCTGCCCGGATGTACTAATAACCTTGATTTTCCATCCATGTGCCTCAACAGCATGTTTAACTATGGTTAGCCCTAGTCCGCTACCTCTGGCCTCAAAATCCGTTGTACTTTTCACCCGGTAAAACCGGTTAAATATGTGAGGTAATTCATCGGGTGGAATACCAATCCCTTTGTCAGACACCTCTAAACTTATCCCTTCAGTATTATTTTTTAGTTTAACAATAAGTTTTTTTGAATCGGTAGAAAATTTAATAGCATTACTAAACAAATTGATCAGGATTCCTTCAACGGCATTTTTATCAAATAAAACCAAGGGAATATCCGGATCGATCTCATCATCAACTGTAAATCCTTTTTTTACAAAATGGTAACGGTATAAATCCAGGGTATTCAAAACAACTTCTGCCAGGTTGCCGGGTTTCAGGTCAAATTCCTTCCTTCCCAATTCAATCTTAGAAAAATCCAGAATGTTATTGATCATGTATGAGAGGCGTTCACTTTCTTTGGTGATGATTTGTAATCCTTCTTTGCGATTGGCTTCAGGCAAGTGTTCTTTGAGCAATAACGTTTCGCTGTAAAGACGGATCAGGCTTAACGGTGTTTTTAGCTCATGCGAAACATTGTGTACAAATTCGGTTTGAAGTAGCATCGAGTCCGATTCACGGCTGATGTCGCGCAAGAGTACAAAAGCACCAAAAAACATCAGTATAATAATAATAACAACCAGCAAACCATAAATAAACATTTGAACCTTAGCATCTGATTCCAGTTTTTCATATCCAGGCTGAATAGCAACCAACGACCACGGAAACGGAATATTTGTGAATGATAATGTAAGAGATTCTTCAGGTATCAGGGAAGTTTCGCCTGTCAGGATATTAACTCCAGAACTGTTAACTAAAAGGAATTCGAGTCCGGTTTCTATGGTTAAACCTGCGAGTTTGGGTATAATAATTTTATTGATGACTGTGTCGAGATTTAAGTGAATCCCAACAATATACAACTTCTCTCCGTCTGGGATAAGCATTTCTTTGAAACTTATGAGGTTTTGGCCTTCTTCGGTTTGAATATATATTCTCCTTGTTTCATCGACTTTGTTAAACTCTGAAAACCCTGATCTTTCTTTCAGTGCGGGGATTACAAAACCGCCAACAAACTGATTAAAGTTCAGAGTTTTTTCAAATTTGGAATCCGTTAATTCAGTGTCAATCTTTAAAATGGATTCATACTCTGCCCTAAAAAAGAAATAGGAAGAGGAGCTGATTAACCATTGCCCATTTTTTATTTTTTGGTAGGTTATGAGCAAAGAATCACGATCAAAAGTATTTTCCCCGATGAGCGTTCCAATCGAATAAAGCTGAAGAGGTGCAGAAATACCATAAGGATGTCCACCCAGGTTTTCTGTCTGACTGTATTTGTTTTTTAGTAATTGATAATACTTAATAGCCTGGTGGTAGTTTTTACCGGACAAATGTGATCGTGCCAGCCCTTCGATAGCCAGGGCTTCTTGTTGCAATGTTTCGGCTAAATCAATACTTGCCTTATAATTTTTAACGGCATCCGAAAAATTTTGATTGGTAAATTCGGCCGTCTCTGCTCTGCCCATATATTCTTTGAAATCCGAATTCCAGCCTCTGTTGTAACTTAATAAATAATCGTTTTTATCTTCAGCAATTTTGGGGTATAATACTTGAAAGTCCTGATCGATTATAAAAATGCCTGGGATGGCGTCTGGCCGTTTTAGATTATCATTTTTTAGTATATCGTTGAAATATTTGTCATCCAACCATTTTGACTCCTGTTCAATAAATTGAATTTCGAGTTGATCTAAAGCTGATCGCCCTGAAAGCCAAAGATTGGACTCTAATAAACTACGGGTTGTTTTTTGCCGTTTCGAAAAGGTGTCAATACTAACAACAACCACAAAAAAAAGTGGCAACATAAAGGCTGCTACAAATAAAATAACTCCTCTTTTTCTGCGCAATACGGTTGAAAATAGTTTCATCCTTTTTTTACTTAATCTGAAAGAAATAGTGTCTGTCCATAAAATCTGTTTTCTGCGTTACGCTTACCCTCAAAATGGTCATTTACAACAGTAAATTCACATTTTTCGTGCTATGCAAGCCTTGAAAACAAACTTTCTGCCTCAGACACTTGAGTCTATTGACAGACAGTAAATAAACAGAAATACTATGGTAAGAATTTCTGTTCAGTCAATTGTCAAGGAATTGTAAATTATTTACAAGTTACGGAATCTGGCGGAATAAATAAATCACAGATGGCATCTTTTGACGGATGCCATCCGTGATGTGGGTAGAAAAGTTGAAATATTTAATTTCGGTTTATTGTTGTTGTAACAGTTTTTCTTTTACCTCTTTAAAATTGGCTTCCCATAAGAAACTTTCCAAACGTACTTTAATGTTTTCTTCCGACAGATATGACAACCATTTTCCATCGGGGCTCCAATTTAAAAAATATTTTTCATCATCCTGATTTTCGAATGCTAATCGTTTAATTTTTCCACTATCAAAAGAATACATAAAAATAAGTGATTTGTCACCATTATAACCGATAAAAGCCAGTTGTTTGCCATCGGGGCTATATTTCGGTGAAGAAGTGTCAATCAACCCAAAATCCTTTAAATTGACAATGTGTTTTAATTTTTCACCGCTTAGTGAAACAATTAGTATTTCACCATTAGCTAATAGTGCCATGCTTTTGCTATCTGGTCCCCAGCTTCCTGTTTTACAGTTGCTATGAACAACTTGAGGAACGCCACTTGTAGCCGAAACTGCATAGATAATTCTCGTATTTTTTGATTCAACCCAATAAGAAATCATTTTACCGTCAGGAGACCAGCCCACTCCTCTTAGCCCTTCCGGAGTATTTGCGATTTGTACAGGGCTACCACCATCTAATGGAACAATCCAAATGCCTCTTTCATGGACTAAAGCCAACCTGGTATTTTCAGGTGACCAGGATAAATTTCCCCGCGACCAATTTTCAAACACCTTTTTGGCAGGACCGATAGTCTGGCCTTCCTGCATTGAAAATGGGATTATATACAGATCAAACTTGTCATTTTCTTTAGCAGTTAAAAAAGCTAAGCTTGTTAAATTGTGCGAAAAGCCAAATGGTAATAATTTGTCATTTACATTGGCCTTAATTTCTACATCAACAGTATTACCTCCGGCTAACGAAATTATTTTATAGATAGTTTCACCCTGCATATTTTCGCTTTCAACTACAATCTGTTTGCTATTTGTTGACCATTGAGCATCAAAAACTGAAATATTTGGAATAGGCGAGTATGTGGGACCTCCTGATGCAGAAACTATTTTACTCCCCCATTTATTATTAAAAGATGTGCGATAAAAAAGGATTTTCCCCCCAGTAGTAGAGAAGGAAATAAAATCGCCGGTATGTTCAGGAACATTGAAATTATAGTGTTTATTGTGATCAAGAGAGTACAAGTAGTTTTGTCCCCCATTGCGATAAAACAGCCATTTGCTATCGGATTTCCAAATCATTCGTTGCGTAAACCTGTCTTGTTTAATGATCATTTTTGTTTCACTGCCATCGGCAGAAGCCAACCAGATTTCAAATCCCCTTACAAAAGCAATTTTATTGCCATCAGGCGACCATACCGGGCCATAATCATCTTGTGGGGAATTTGTAATTGGCATTAGTTTACCGTCGGAAACAGAAATGACCCAAATATCTCCGGCAATTGTTTTATCCCTTCTGGTAAATGCAATCTTTTTCCCATCAGGCGACCAATTTACCGAGTGTTGAAATACATAACTTCCTTCAAGTAGCTTTATAGGTTGCCCTATGGAACGCCCTGTTTCGGGAGAAACAGGTACGATCCAAATGGCACTTTCAGCATAAAAAGCGGCATTTTTCATATCGGGTGAATATACCGCACGCAGTGCATCCATATCAACCAAAGTAAATGGATCGCTACCATCAGTCGGAACAACTTTGTTTTCCAGCACCAAAAACCTGCCATCGGGCGACATATTAAAACCACCTGAAGTATAACTAATCAAATCATTTTTCCCTGTAAATGTTTTTACTTTACTGTAAGTTATCCCCGTTTCCGGATCTACAATCGTATTTTCATCTGAATAATTAATATTCATTTCAGGATTTTTATTATTCTTAATAGCAAATTCTACCTGAGCTACCATAAGCTCAGTAACAGGGGCAATGGTGCTTTCCGGAAATTTTTCGATGAGGTTTTCAAAGGTTGCCAGTGCAATATCGTGGCGTCCTGCTCTGAACCATGATTGCCCTATGTTGTAT
>JABMQB010000452.1 GCA_013203525.1 Mariniphaga sp. | reverse complement strand
ATATTAAACTTTTTGAAAGTAAACAAATCCGTTCTGAATGGAGTGAGTCGGAACAAAAATGGTATTTTGCAATAATTGATGTTGTTGAAATTCTTACTGAAAGCAATAATCCACGAAGATATTGGAGTGACCTTAAAAGGAAACTGAACACTGAAGGTTTTTCTCAGCTGTACGAAATTATCGTACAACTGAAAATGATTTCTTCAGATGGGAAAAAATACCTGACGGATTGCGCTGATGCCAAGGGTCTTTTACGCATTATTCAATCTATTCCATCACCTAAGGCTGAACCTTTTAAGCTTTGGTTAGCCCAGGTTGGTTCCGATAGATTAGATGAAATTGAAAATCCTGAATTAGCTGCACAACGAACACGGGAATTGTATAAAGCGAAAGGTTATTCGGATGACTGGGTTGAAAAAAGAATGCGTAGCATAGCTATTCGGGAGGAATTAACCGAGGAATGGAAAAACAGAGGCGTGAAGGAAAAGATGGAATATGCGATTCTTACAGCTGAGATTTCGAAAGCAACCTTCGGATTGACACCTTCTGAGTATAAAAAAATGAAGGGTCTAAAAAGGCAAAATTTGAGAGACCATATGACTGACCTTGAGCTAATATTCTCAATGCTGGGTGAAGCTTCTACTACTGCAATTGTAAAAACAAAAAATCCCAAAGGATTTAAACAAAACAAAGTGGTTGCTAAACAAGGCGGAACAATTGCCGGTAATGCGCGAAAAGCATTGGAATTAAAAACAGGTGAAAAAGTAGTTTCAGAAGAAAACTATTTGCCGGAAACAAATAGAAACAAGGAATTAGAATAGGGTGATAAATGATAGCTGCTGTACTTTCAAAGATTTTTTATTTTTTAAAACAGAAATTAATTATTGGTAAAATCTATCTTTCAGGCTATATTTAGAAAATCAAGTATGTGAATTATTAAATTGACCTGATATGAAGAAGAGGAGTAATAAGCCGGAACCAGAAAAAATAGAAAAAGTACTTGAATTCACTAACGATTTTTTATTTGAATGTGCATGGGAAGTTTGTAATCAGGTTGGCGGTATTTATACCGTTATTCGGTCAAAAGTTCCTTCCGTAATTAATAAATGGGGTTCTGAAAATTATTGCCTTATAGGACCTTATTTTGAAGATGAAGCGGCTGCAGTTTTTGATCCGATTACAGATGAAGATGATCCAATTTTGAAGGCCGTAAATCTATTAAAGCAGGTTGGTTTTGATGTTCATTACGGAAACTGGATAATTTCAGGCAGGCCCCGTACCTTGCTATTTAATCCGTACTCAGTATATCCTCAACTCGATAAAATTAAATATGAACTTTGGGAACATCACGGTATTCAGCTTCCACCGGAGGATAAAATGTTAGATGAAATCGCTGCTTTTGGATTTATGGTCGAGGAATTTTTTAAGCTGATTTTCCGTGAAAACCTGATCAAAGCAAATGTTGTTGCACATTTTCATGAATGGATGGCCGGGGTTGCTATTCCAGAGTTAAGACGTGAGAATTTGAATGTGAAAATTGTATTTACTACTCATGCGACTTTGCTTGGAAGATACCTGGCAATGAACGATTCAGGATTTTACGACCACCTTGCCTTTTATAATTGGGAAACAGAAGCTAAAAAGTTTAATGTATTGCCAATTGCTATGTTCGAGAGGGCAGCCGCGCATGGAGCACATATTTTTACCACTGTTAGCGAAGTGACAGCTCTTGAATGCGAACATCTGCTTGGCAGGATTCCTGATGTTGTGTTGCCTAATGGAATTAATATAAAACGTTTTGAAGCCCTGCACCATGTGCAAACTCTTCATCTCGATTATAAGGAAAAAATAAATGAATTTGTGCGTGGGCATTTTTTTCAAAGCTATTCTTTCGACCTCGATAAAACAATCTATTTTTTTACTTCAGGTAGGTATGAATACCATAATAAGGGGTATGACCTGACACTTGAAGCCCTTGCACGGTTAAACTGGAAAATGAAGGAGGCAAACCTTGATCGGACCGTCGTAACGTTTTTTGTTACCAAGCTACCTTTTCATTCCTTTAACCCGGGAGTGCTGGAGTCAAGAGCTAAGATGGAAGAGATAAAAAATGTTTGTGAAGATATTCAGAAAGAGCTTGGTGAAAAACTTTATATGGAGATTACTTCCAATAATAAAGGATATTCATTCCCTGATTTAACTAGCCTGGTT
>JABMQB010000451.1 GCA_013203525.1 Mariniphaga sp. | reverse complement strand
AGGAGTTGAAGTTACTCCCGTTTGGAATAAATCAAATCGCGAACATAATATAGTTCATTCCGAACCTGAAGGTACAAGAATTGAGGCTGATGAAGCTGTGAAAGCATTAGGATGGGAGGGTGCATATTGTGTTGATGCCGACCATATTAATTTAACAAACGTTGACCGTTTTATAGAGCACTCTGATTTTTTCACCTTGGATGTTGCAACATATATTGGAAATCCATCAAATGATTCAGAGGTTGCCGAATTTAAAAAATCCTGCGAAATTTTTGGTGGCGAAGTAGCAATTCCTGATATTTCAGAATCAATTATTATAACTGATGAATTACTGGATATTGTTGCAGGAAAATACTTGGCTGCAGTAAAAGAGGCGGGGAAAATATACAGGCATATTGAAATAGTAAAAGGAAAAGGAAATTTTGTGACCGAGGTTTCAATGGATGAGGTTGAGGATCCTCAAACTCCGGTTGATATGTTTTTTATTCTGAAAATGATTGCAGACCAAAAAATTCCGGCAGAAACTATCGCTCCAAAATTTACTGGAAGGTTTAATAAAGGAGTCGATTATGTGGGTGATGTTGATCAGTTTACAAAAGAATTCGAACAGGATGTACTTGTTATTGACTATGCTGTAAAAGAATTTGGGCTACCTGAAGGATTAAAACTTAGTGTTCATTCAGGAAGCGATAAATTTACTATTTATCCGATAATGGCAGAAATTATCAAAAAATACGATAAAGGTTTACATGTAAAAACAGCTGGAACAACCTGGCTCGAAGAAGTAATTGGATTGGCAATTTCCGGCGATGAAGGTTTGGCAGTAGCAAAGGAGATTTATTATCAGGCACTTGCCCGGAAAGACGAACTTTGTGGTCCATATGCCGATGTTATTGATATCAAGGATGATCAGTTACCAACTCCGGATGCAGTTGCTGGTTGGAGTGGTGAAAAGTTTGGCAATACTTTACGACATATTCCAGGGCATTCCGATTATAATTCAAATTTCAGGCAACTAATTCATGTGGGGTATAAAGTTGCTGCAGAAATGGGTGAAAAATATACAGGACTTTTAAAGAAAAATGCAGATATTGTAGGGAAATGTGTTGAGGAAAATATTTTCGACCGGCACCTAAAACGACTATTCGACCTTTAATAAGATTTAACATGAAAAAATTTATGGGCAGGAACTTCCTGTTAGAAACCAAAACAGCGAAGAATCTATATCACAACCATGCGGCAAAAATGCCAATATTCGATTATCATTGCCATATTTCACCTCAGGAAATTGCAGATGATAAGCAATTTGAAAATATTACACAAGCCTGGCTTTACGGCGATCATTATAAATGGCGTGCAATGCGTGCCAATGGAGTCGATGAAAAGTTTTGTACCGGTAATGCAACCGATTGGGAAAAATTTGAGAAATGGGCTGAAACGGTTCCTAATACAATTAGGAATCCGCTATTCCACTGGACTCACCTTGAATTAAAAAAGTTTTTTGGCATCGATAAAATACTTGGTCCGAAAACTGCAAAGGAAATTTGGGACGAATGCAATACTAAATTACAAACTCCTGAATATACCTGTCGGAATATTATTCGGATGGCTGATGTTCATACCATTTGTACAACCGATGATCCGGTTGATACACTTGAACATCACAGGAATATTAAGGAAGATGGTTTTGAAGTTAATGTTTTACCGGCATGGCGCCCCGACAAGGCTATGACAGTTGAAGATCCTGATTTTTTTAATGAATATGTTAATAAGCTGGGCGATGCTGCCAATGTTGAAATTAAAACTTTTACCGATTTTATAGATGCTATTGATAACCGCCACCAGTTTTTTCACGATAATGGTTGTCGGCTTTCAGATCATGGATTGGAAACAATAATTGCCGAAGATTATACCAAGGAAGAAATCAATCAGATTTTTAATAAAATAAGAAGTGGAAGTAAGCTTATTCAGAATGAAATATTAAAGTTCAAATCGTGTATGTTATACGAATTTGGAATTATGGACCATTCTCGCGGTTGGACTCAACAATTTCATCTGGGAGCCTTACGGAATAACAACACCAGGCTTTTAAAACAACTTGGACCAGATACCGGATTTGATTCGATCGGTGATTTTGAAATTGCCCGGCCTTTATCGAAATTACTTGATAGGCTTGATTTGGAAAATCAACTGGCACAAACTGTTATATATAATCTGAATCCACGGGATAATGAATTGATTGCTACTATGATCGGAAATTATCAGGATGGATCTGTTGCCGGTAAAATGCAGTTTGGTTCAGGTTGGTGGTTCCTTGATCAGAAAGATGGCATGGAACGGCAAATGAACGCACTTTCATATCAGGGGCTTTTAGGTCAGTTTATCGGAATGCTTACCGATTCACGTAGTTTTCTTTCATATACTCGTCATGAGTATTTCAGACGTACGTTGTGTAACCTGATTGGAAATGATGTTGAAAGCGGGCAGGTACCAAACGATATGGTACTTCTTGGAGAAATGGTAGAAAATATTTGTTTTAATAACGCACATAAATATTTTAATTTTGGTGATTAATCGGTTAATTTTAGTTAAAAAATTAAATTAGAATATATTTTATGCAATCGATTGCAAAAAAGTTTTTTAAATTTGACCCATGAGCAAAAAGGTTGTAACATTTGGGGAAATTATGTTAAGGCTGGCAACCCCCGGTTATTTAAGGTTTAGCCAGGCTACTCAATATACTGCCACTTTTGGCGGAGGTGAAGCCAATGTTGCAGTTTCACTTGCAAACTATGGAATTCCCGTTGATTTCGTAACACGGTTACCTGAAAACGATATTGCATTTGCATGCATAAAGGATCTGCGGAAATACGATGTTAACACAGATAATATTGTTTGGGGCGGAAACCGAATAGGTATTTATTATTTAGAAACCGGTGCGGTTAGCCGTGGAAGTAAGGTGATTTACGACCGTGCGAATTCTGCAATTTCAGAAATTGAGCCGGGAATGATTGACTGGGATAAAGTATTTGATGGAGCTGAGT
>JABMQB010000450.1 GCA_013203525.1 Mariniphaga sp. | reverse complement strand
ATTTTTATTCCAATCGCTTAGTTTTATTATAATTTGACTCTCCCTCGTCTCCCTCTCTACGCGTAGAGAGGGACGATTATATCGCTGATATAATCAGGGTGAGTCAGCAAATTATAAGTTCTAAAATCAATTAATGTTTGTTCATATATCCTGAAATATTTTCTATTTGAGAAATATTAAAAAAACTTAAAAAGTTTGCATTTCAAAATTTCGTTACTACATTTGTAGAATATAAATTACAATCGTAGTAAAGAATGAAATTAACTACTGCCGAAGAACAAATAATGAATTACCTCTGGAAGCTTGAAAAGGCTTTTATGAAAGATCTGGTTGAACAATTCCCTGAGCCACGCCCGGCATATACAACCATTGCAACTCTCTTATCAAGAATGATTAACAAAGGATTTGTGGATTATAAACAATACGGAAATGTTCGTGAGTATTTCCCATTGATTAAAAAGCCCGAATATTTTTCTGACAAGTTAGGAGGAATGATAAAGAGCTATTTTAATAATTCAGATGCTCAGTTTGCATCATTTTTTACGGGCCAGGCTGATATGAATTTGACAGAATTGGAGTCATTAAAAAAGATGATAGAAGATCAGATTAAATCAAAAAAAGACAAAAATGAATAATCCAGAATTAATACTATTAAAAATAACTATTTGCCTGATTTTACTATTTGGCATCTATTATTTTTTGCTACGAAAAGAAACGACCTTCCGTTTCATACGGTTTTTTCTTTTATTCAGTATTCTTGCATCTGTAGCTTTTCCATTTATACCACTTCAGATTAGCTGGTCTCCCCCACCTTTATTATCAGAGCAATTAAGCAGAATTGAACCTGATGCAGTTAAGAAATTTATAACACCCGAAAAGGATATAAATAATTCATCTGAAATTAATATTGAACCAATAAACACTGATGCTGACACAAAAAAAACACCCTGGTTACTATACGCTTACATATTAGGTTTTACTCTTTTAACAACTCGTTTTTTAATTAACATATCAAAACTATCAACGCGTATTCAAAAAAATAAAAAATTAAATAATAATGGAATTACCTGTATAAATATAAAATCCGGTAGAAATATCCATTCATTTTTCCGCTTCATTTTTCTACCCGACGAACATTTTGATAATCCAAAAAATTCAATAATTGAACACGAAAAAATTCACGTTAACCAGTTGCATTCGATCGATATCCTGATAATTGAATTAATTCAGATTATATTTTGGTTCCATCCCTTAATTTATTTATACCGGAATGCTATCATTTTAAACCATGAATTTCTGGCCGATGAAGGTGTTTTAAAAGCCCAGGTTGGCAAAATAGAATATCAGCAATCATTACTTGATTACTGCATTGCAAAAAATGAATTACAATTTACAAGTGGATTCAATTTTACACATATCAAAAAAAGAATAGCCATGATGACAAAAACAAGAAAGAAACAGAACTCGATTATTAAACCTTTGGTTTCACTATCATTTGCAATCCTGCTGTTTGTTGGATTGTCGTTAAAAGAAAAAGCATCAAACGCCATGTATGCTGAATTTAACACACCTGTATTTATTGAAGAACCTGTGACAATTGATTATGAGCCTTCAGAATTAATCGTTCAGGAAAAACAAGATCCGGTTTTACAGGATAAAAAAGCTGAATTTAAAAAATTGATGGTTAAACGTGATAGTGTTCTTAAAACAGCGCAACTGAAAATGCAAAAAGCTCAAAAACTTGCTCAGTTAAAACAGACAGAAATAATGGTAAAATTGGAAAAGCAACTTCAGAAAGAACAATTTAAAGCACAAAAAATGTTGAGCAAAAAACAAAAAGAAGCACAAATAAAATTAAAGGAGCTGCAATTAAAAATGAAAGATCAGAAAATAAATGAAGAAATGGAATTTAAGATGCAGCAAATGGAAAGAGATTTAAATGTGGAGTTAGAGGGAATGGAAAATGAATTAAGTATGCATCTGGAAATGATGGAAGATTCGCTTTCTGATGTATTGCAGGATATTGAAATTGATGTTTCAGTCAACATGGAAAAAATTGAAATTGAATTAGAAAGAGAAATTGAAAACCTCAATGAAGCTATCGAAGAAATGGAAATGGAATTAGAAGAAGAAAGAAAATAGCAGAATCAACAGAAAACAATCAATTTAAAGAATCTGGGTATCTTTTTGCCCGGATTTTTTTATCTCGTTTTTGTCATATTATCTACCACACTAATCGTATAATCAGCCTTTCCTGTATTTTCTTCCAAAAGTTTTGATATATCATCCTGTGCAACTGTCGTAATTGTAACAATTTTTAAATCAGGATTTTGTTTTTTTAAATACCAGTTAATGCTTTCAAAATTATCGGAATGATAAGCCCCATTATAATGAATAACCAATTTGCCGGATGACCAGTATTTTAAAATCGAATATGCCATTGTTGCATCCTTAATTGCCTGTGCCTTGGGAAAGTTTTCTGTTACATGGCTTCCCATCCCAGCCATTTCCATCATACTTTTATAACATTCAAGTTCGGGATCATAATCGATGGGTAAAGGTGGAATTAGTTTTTTACCTTCATCGCTTAATTCCTCCAATCCTTCAAAACCTTTTGAATTTACCAGCGAAGCATATTGCCTTGGAACATTGGCTGCAACAAATTTCAGCTGGTTCTTTTTTGCAAATTCAACCAGGGGCTTATAATCAGTTTTATAATTGGGCCATAACCTTGCCTGCGCCTCAAAACTACTTGTCGATATGAGACTATCGATATATTCATTAAGTAATAATTGGTTATCGGTTTCAAACATTTCGGCAGCTAATACCAGGTTATCGCTTTTTACCTCATATAAATCTTCTGTAATCTCCAGTTGCAACCAATGCGAAATAGGATTATTATGAAGTTCGCCAAACAATACTACATCTGCCTCATTCAGTGCTTCCATCATTTTTTCATATTTCACTTTTTTCCCTTTCTGGTCGAAAAGCAAATACGCCGGATTACCTGTTTTAAAACCTGTAAAAACAAAAAATGCAACAATTAAAAGTATGCTAATATTCTTCATAGAAATAGTATTTTTTTAAGAACAACAAACATATTGTATTTCTGTTTAAAAAAGGTATATTCCAAATTCTTTTATTTATAACATGGTTGAATCAGGCATTTTCTATAAAGTTTTTATTGACCCCTTGTTAAAATCAATGAGAAAAAATGTGGCAATACTAATAAACCCGGGTGATAATGTGATTGATATCGCCTGCGGAACAGGGGCGCAGGTTTTTAAATTTGCAAAAATTACGAAAGAAGTTGTTGGGATCGACCTTTCTGAATCGATGATTAAAACAGCTATAAACAGAAAGAATAAAGAACAAATCAAATACATTGAATTTATTGTTGCCGACGCTTCTAAACTTTCACAATTCACAGACAAACAATTTGATGTCGCCACGATGTCGCTTGCGTTGCATCAGTTCGATCCGAATATATATCCTGAAATTTTAAAGGAAATAAAAAGGATTTCAAATAAAATTATTTTTACCGATTATTCAGTACCCCTTTCAGCTGGAATAAAAAAAACAGCAGTGCAAACCATTGAGTTTTTAGCTGGGAAAGAACACAATAAAAATTTCAGAAATTACTATAAAAAAGGTGGATTATTACCCATTCTCAAAGCTCAGAACTTGAAGGTTATTAAGGAACGCAAAATTATATCAGGGATCTTTAATATGGTGGTTTGTTCTTCGAGTTAAAAAGAAAGATTTCAAATAAGCACAAATCTTTATAATAATCATTAATCTTCAAATTTAAATATCCAACTATTTCTATATTTGCATTCTAGAATACTCCGAGTTAAGAAAGCTAAGTGATCAATCATAAGCTTCTTTAGCCAATGGGTTTAACTGGAAACAGTTGAGCCTCCCGATTTTCGTTAATGAACGGAATGACTTGGAAAGGAGACATGATACCGGTTACGGCTTGTCCTCTTTCCTAATTTTTTGAAAGAGGATTTTTTTACGGTGGATACGTACAAAAACATATTACTAATTTCAGGAGCAGGCAGGCAGGTTGGCAAAACAGCATTTGTTTGCCAGATAATTTCAAAACTAAAAATCCATCAAATCACCGCTGTAAAAATCAGCCCTCACTTCCATGATCCGACACCCGGATTAATTCACTTATCGAAAGGGAAAGGTTGGATTATTAATAAGGAAAGCAACCAGAAAAATTCAAAAGATTCATCACTCTATTTACAGGCAGGGGTTTATAAAAGCTATTATGTCCAGGCTGAAAAAAATTGCCTAATAGAAATGTTTGAAAAATTAAAAAATATTTTGCCAGAAAATTCCCCAGTAATTATTGAGTCAGCCAGACTATTAAAAATTATAATTCCTGGTATATCGGTATATATTATTAAGGATAATTCGATTGAAACAGGTAAGGACAAACTCAATAGCAAACCTAATATTACAATCATTTCCAACGGAAAAACATTTATTCCCGATTCAGAAATCATTATATTTGATCAAGGATGGAAAATCAGAAATTAAATATAATCACACTGAAACAGGCATTAACAATTGCTTTTGAAAACAGTGTTCAAATGGAAACTGAAAAAATTTCTTTTGACGAATCATTAAGCAGAATTTTGGCGGTTGATGTTTTTTCTGATGTGGATATGCCTCCTTTTAACAAATCGGCAATGGATGGTTATGCCTGCCGGAAAGAAGACCTATTAAATGAATTAACAGTTTTGGAAACCATTCCTGCCGGAAGTTCCCCTACTCTACCAATAACAAAAAACTGCTGTTCGAAAATAATGACTGGTGCAGAAGTTCCAGAGGGAGCCAATACGGTTTTTATGATTGAGCAATCGGAAGAAACTGCTACAGGGAAAATACAGTTTACCGGTAGTAAAACTCCCTCGAATATCTGTAGTGTTGGTGAAGATTTAAAAAAGGGAAGCCTGGTTCTGACCAAAGGAACACAGATAAAACCACAACATATTGCCATGCTTGCTGCGGTTGGCTGCGTCCATCCTGAAGTTTACAAACAGCCAGGCGTTGGGATTATTTCAACCGGATCGGAGCTTATTGAGCCACAAGAAAAACTTTCACGATCGAAAATAAGAAACAGCAATGGGCATCAGATAATAGCTCAAATGAATAGTATAGGACTAAATGCAAAATATTATGGCATTGTGAAAGATGATGCAAATGAAACGCTTAATCAAATTCTTCTTTCAACAAAAGAAAACGATTTAACATTAATTTCAGGAGGAGTTTCGGTTGGCGATTTTGATTTTGTTCCCTGGGCAATTCAAAAAGCAGGATTTAAAATCCTTTTTAAAAGGCTTTCAATAAAACCCGGACAGCATACAACCTTTGCTGTTAAAGAAGTAAATAAAAAAGAAAAAATATATATCATTGGATTACCCGGTAACCCGGTTTCATCATTCATTCAATTTAAGCTATTTGTAAAACCATTTCTTTATAAACTTCAGAATTCAGAATTAAAACAAACAATAATCCCGGTTCAAATTGCGCACGATTTTAAAAGAAAAAAAACCAACAGAACCGAATATCTGCCGGTAATATTAAATTCAGAAAACAAAGTTGAACTGGTTAAATACAACGGATCAGCACATATTCATGCATACCTTAATGCTTTTGGATTTATAACTGTTAATATAGGTATCTCAGAAATAAAAAAAGGAGAATTAGTTTATGTACGACCCCTTTAAACGCGATATAAATTATCTCCGCATTTCGGTGACCGATCGATGTAACCTGCATTGTACATACTGTATACCTGAAGAGGGATTACGATTGTTGGAACACGATGATATTTTATCGTTTGAAGAAATTGAGGAATTTACCAGGCACGCTGTTAGTCAGGGAATTAAAAAAATTAGATTAACCGGAGGGGAGCCATTGGTACGAAAAGGAATTGTTGCGTTGGTTGAAAAAATATCAAAAATTGATGGTATTGAAGATTTGTCGATGACTACCAACGGATCCTTACTGGATAAATTTGCAAATCCTCTGAAAGAAGCTGGGTTAAACCGGATTAACATTAGCCTCGATACTGTTAATGCTGAAAATTACTGTAATGCAACCCGAAACGGTGATATAAAGAATGTTTTTAAAGGGATAGATGCTGCGAGGGATGTTGGACTGGAACCCATAAAAATAAATTGTGTATTAATGGGACAGCCTGAAAATGAAATCCAGGCATTAAAATCATTTTGCCTTGAACGAAATCTCCCCTTACGTTTTATTCACCAGATGAACCTAAAAACCGGTGAGTTCTCAAAAGTAAAAGGTGGCGATGGTGGTAATTGTGCTATTTGCAACCGTATCAGGCTTTTACCTAACGGCGATGTTAAACCTTGCCTGTTTAGCGACCTGTCTTTTAATGTTCGGAAATTAGGGATTGAAAATGCATTTAATCTGGCAATTGGTAAAAAACCAAAAGCCGGCACTTATAATAAATCAGGAACTTTTAGCCAGATTGGAGGATAAAGGGAATGATGAATTTTGAATTGCAAATTTTGAATGCCTGTAACCGTAATCACAGGATTCATAGCTAAATATTATGAAAAAACTATCACATACCGATAAACAGGGAAAAGCCCGAATGGTTGATGTGGGGGACAAACCAGATCAGATACGCCAGGCAATAGCCAGTGGTTTTATACAACTTCAGCCGGAAACCATCAGTTTAATTTCAGAAAATAAAATCAAAAAAGGAGATGTTATTACCGTTGCTGAAATTGCTGGTATTCAGGCTGCAAAATCAACCAGTAATTTAATTCCGCTTTGCCATCCTTTACAAATATCTAAGGTGGAGGTTAACTGTAAAATTCAACCCAAGGGGGTAATTGTAACTTCAATTGTAAAATGTATAGGTAAAACCGGGGTTGAAATGGAGGCATTAAGTGCAGTTAGTGTTGCTCTTTTAACTATATATGAT
>JABMQB010000449.1 GCA_013203525.1 Mariniphaga sp. | reverse complement strand
ATAGGACCATACTACTGTGACCTTTATAGCTGGAACTACATGCCAATTGCACAACTTCAAGGTCCAACTTCAGGAATTATCGGAGAAGAATTAACTTTCTCTATTACTGCAACAGATCCTGACAATGACAGCATCTCAATCCGAATTGACTGGGGAGATAATGAATTCACAGAATGGACTGAACTTCAACCTTCAGGAAGCACATTTGAAGCTTCTCATTCCTATTCCCAATATGGAGAATATGCAATCAAGGTTCAAATTGCTGATCAATGGTATTTTCTTAACGAATTATGCCACAATTCAATTTCTGAATGGTCAGAACCTTTCGTTGTAAACATCTCTGATTCAACATCAACTAATCCAATTCTAAATGATTCAACACCAATGATTTCAATCTACCCAAACCCATTCAGAAATTCAACAACAATATCTTTTTCATCCTTGCAGGTCGGACCTGCAAGAAGTGAAATAACTGTTTTCAACATCAAAGGACAAGTTATAAGAACTTGGTCCCTTAATCAAACAACCCACAAAGTTGTTTGGAATGGCAAAGATTCTAATGGCAAAAAACTAGCCAACGGAATCTATTTCTGCAAACATCGTATAGGAGGGTTGTCTTCTACCAAGAAGATAATTCTCTTAAAATAAAATCGTGTTATTAAGGGAAGCTTCGCATCGTCGACGCTTCCCTTTCTCTTTTTTTATACCACACACTACAAGGTCAGACCCTGTAGTAAAAATACCAACCTCCACAGGTTGGTATTAATGTTCCAATAATTTATCAACAACTTTTTTTATGTTTTCGTATTTAACCCAAAGCTTTTTTACTTTTTTCCTAATTTTTTGATGATCAGGATAACCCTTATCTATTTGATTGCCCAACAAATCTTTGAATTCTAAATTTAATATCTCTGTTAATGATTCTTTTATGTCATAATACTTTTCTTTTGAAATTACATTAGTTTCTTTAAATTTTTTACCAAAAGAATACCATGTAAAAAAATGCCATAATTCATGCATAATAATTAAATTTGAACAGGAACTCTTTAGTGTAATAAAAAAATAACCATCTTTAATATTATATCCGCAAACATCACTAACGGTTAAATAAACGGTTATCTGTCTATGTGGCAATTTAGTTCTAAAAAATTTTTCTGCTCGTGACCAAAAACTTTTATTCACCTGTGCCCACTTATTTTCTATTATTTTCAACTCTTGAATAATATCTATTTTATTGTCTTCAATATATTCATTTATAAACTTTTTCAATTTACTTTTACTAAAAATTGGTCCATATTTTTCAAAATACATCTTATATTTCAAAAATCTCTTTTCCTCTAAAAAAGAAGAAGAGATTTTTATCTTTTTTGCTTTAGCAACAATTAGAAAATTTTCCGCATCTTTTTCAATATTGTATTTAAATTCTATGTTCATAAATTTATCCAATTAAACATTATTATTGCAAGTATATCATAAATTGTAATAAAAAAAAGACCCGTTTTAGTAATACCAAAATTAAACGGGTCCCATGTTTGCTTAACCTGCCAAGATCTAATCATCTATGCTGTCGCAATCACAGCTGTCACAGGAAACGCAATCGCATCCACTACCATCTTCTGAATCGGTGCCGTCTTCGCAATCACAGTCATAACAATTGTCTTTCGTTAGTAAATTAAGCACTTTCATTTCGTGAAAGTCAAGCATCTTGTCCTCCTTTCTGTTGTTTGTTAAGAGAAATAAATTTATTCCTCAACAACAGTTTTATGATTTTTTGAAAATCTCTATCGTTAAACGAAATATTATTACGATTAGCCAAGTCATCTAACCTTATTTGGTAAACCTTTTCTAAATATTTCAGCAAAGCAAAAAATTCATCATTAACCAGCAAAATTTTATTTTTTGCAGAATAGATTAAATAACCGTCTCCCTCGCGTCTAAATTGAAATTTTCCCGAGAAACGAATAATTGATTTCTTGCCAAAATCAAAATTGACATTCTCCTTTCTAAAATCATCATTTCGTAAGGGTTTTAGCATCCAAGGGTCTTTACTGCTTTGCTGTCCTGTCACATCATAAGCTTTAGCTGTCATCCTGCAACCGCCCAAGCAAATATTTAAAACTCGACATCTTTTACAATCTTGTGGAACATAAAAACCATTTCTCCAATCAAACATCTTCTCCCAAATATTTGATAAATTTTCTTTAAAAATATTACCATAAGCTTGAGGATTGTGAGTGCATGGCCTAATGTCACCATTGGTAGAAACAGCCATTGTTGTAATCCCCGCTTGGCATTTTCTTTTCAAAAAATTTAAACCAAGACAACGAATATCTTTGGGAAAAACGCATTTAGGTAATGCTTCCATGATATCAACATATATCCCGAAATTCTTTTTCACCCACACAAGATCTCTGACAACCTTCCTAACGTCTTTTACGCTCAAAAAATGTTTGAAATCTGGATATAAAACATTTAGGGCCATTGGGGTTGCCGCAAATCTTCTAACACCAAGATCAATCATTTTGGTGGCAGTTTCTCTAACAACCCTTAGATTGTTTTTGTTCACAACCATATTAACCGTGAAATGAACATTCTTCTTGACTAATTTCTGCACTTTGTTAGAAAATTGTCGAAAGTTACCATTACCAGTCATTTCTTTATAAATTTTTGGTGTTGATGCCGGACAAGAAATTAGCATACCATTGCCACCAAAATTTATAAACTTATCTAAAAAATCATCATCCATTAAAACCAAGTTAGTGTTCAACGACACATTAACATTACGAGCCCTAAAATATTTAATCAATTTGAGGGTTAATTTTTTCTTGGTCAATGGTTCTCCTCCCGTCAGAACGACATTAAAGATGTTGGCATTAACTAATTCTCTTGCAATACTTAACACATTTTCATCGTTTTCACGAAAATTAAACTCACGTCCAGGATTGTTATCATTAACTAAATGATAACAATGCGGGCATCGATAATTACATTTCTCCGTCACTTCCAATTGAACCGTTATTGGCGCGCTAATCATGATAGTCCTCCTTTATTTTATTTTGTAAAGAACTATCTTCTAATATACATACTTAAAGAAAATAGTCAAGAGCAGTATAAAATCACATTGCCCGCAAGGAAAAGGCTAACGCGCGCTTCCCTTTACCTTTTTTCATACCACTACAGGGTCAGACACTGTATTAAAATACCAACCCGGCGAGGTTGGTATTTTAATACAATCATACACGCAATCCGTACAGGTCGGACCTGTACCAAACAACCTATCTAACAAATATTCCAACCCCTTCACCTGCTTTGCCAGTTTGATTATATAAATTAGTATCTCTTTCTGGCCAATCAAAACGAGGAGCCATTAAGCGATAAGAAACTTTAAGGGGACTGTCCTGGGGACTGGATCCGAAGGTGCCTGTCCCTAACTCGCCATAAATAATTATCTTATTTTCTTCTGGAATAAATTCATACCAAACATCTGCCTTTCCCTCTGGAGTTAAAGTTACCACCAAGTCATTCCAGTCGTCACCAAAAACAGTGATTTCTTTAAACAACCATAAGTCTGATTCTTTTTCTGCCTCATCAAAATCAATTACATATTGGTATTCGTGATTCGTATTCATTCGTAACTCCACTTTCCCCGTCGTTTCTTCTTTTAACCCAGTTGTTGAATGCCCATAAGTAGCATAAACTACACCATCAATTTCATACCGCGGGTCAACTTCGCCAGCGCTAAGCTTATACTGCCCTAAATCAACATCACCATTAATTTTTACATTACCAGTAATGGTTAAAACAGAATCATTGTCAAGATTCGTCGTCCCGATCCCGACCCTCTTATTGGCTGCATCACCAAAGATATAAGCATTGGATAACGCACTACTCCCACTGCCCATCAAATAGAAATCCATATCTTTTGAAGTACCTGTTCCAAAAACTGTTGGATAATTCAAAACCACCTTTGTGCCATCCATATATAGAGGATAAGCATCGTCTGTTTCTCCGGTATAGCTATCTATCCAATATACAAATCTATCTGTTGTCCCCACGTTATCAGCAATTTTAAAAATAAAATCTATTTGGTCACTGGCTGCTTGTTGTGCATATATTTTTGCATTATCATTATTCAAATCCCATATAAATCCCCCTATTGCTGTTGGATAAGTTCCATTATGATCATAAAATTTAAGGTTCTTTCCTGCATCTAAGGTCACATCTCCAGAGAATCGCCCTGTGCCATTAACATCAAGTTTATAAGTTGGCCCCGTCACCCCAATGCCGACATTGCCGTCATTTCTTATTACCATCCGCTGAGTTGGTGTAAAAACCGTATCTGCAGTTGTGGCAACGTTATCAGCATAAAATTTTATCCCATCATTATATTTAAATTTGATTCCCCTGCTTCCAAAAGATGCATGAGTATAACCCCATTTATAAACATCTGAACCATCATTATATGCGTTATGAAATATTGTTGATGACCCATGAGTATCTGTCGATGGATCAAAAGATAAAGCATAAGCAGGTCCAATATGTAATTTCCCTTTAGGACTTGTCGCTCCGATACCAACATTGCCTGTTGATTTTTGAACATAAAGATCATTTGTATTTATTGAAAGATTGCCAGTAGCTAAAAAATTAGTTGAAGCTCCATCTAAAGCAATATTAGTATCAGCAACAGAAAGATTTCCATTTATGTCTAAGGTTGAACTAGAAGCCATATCTAATTCAGTACCAGAATTAAACGTTAAAGTCCCTGAGGTATAATTATCAGTTGTATCACTTCTTAAAAAACTTCCAGAACTAATGGTATCTAATAAATCTGCATCTATGAGAGAGCCAGAGCCATCAACCGCTTGGATAGCATTTCTAAAATTAGTAGAAGCGCCGCTTACACTAAGATCGCCTGGAAAAGTATAATCACCAGAACCAAAGGTTCCGGCCGTAACCTGAGTAGCGGGGATACTAGTCTTGTCTAGAACAGTATCCATATTGGTATAACCCGACAGATCTGTGGTTATTGCAATTGACCAATTATCAGCATAGGTATCACTAATACCATACCCCAACAGTGCTTTAGTAACTGCCACCTTAGGATGTGGCCAGGTGTTTCCAATATCGCCTAGTATAATAGCAACTTTACCGTTAGAAGAATTCCTAGCTATTCTGACCTGAATTTTGTTACCACTAGTATTAACCAATCCTAAACCCTTAAAACCACCATTAGCCTCGGTAGTCCAATAGCCACCAATTATGAGTTCAGTCGTGTTTTTAATCCCTTCGCTATAACTAGCATACAAATTAATAACAAGTTGGATCATGGTATTGTCATCTTGTGGAATGTTAGTTTGAATAACAATTGCACCAGTCGGGCTACTACTAACGCCGAGGATAGCAAGATTTCTGAAAACGCGTGTGTCAGAAACCCC
This sequence comes from Mariniphaga sp., assembly GCA_013203525.1. Classification (GTDB taxonomy): domain Bacteria; phylum Bacteroidota; class Bacteroidia; order Bacteroidales; family Prolixibacteraceae; genus JABMQB01. The sequence continues at coordinate 453 of JABMQB010000449.1, read as the reverse complement.
TGTGAGTATCGCAGACTTCAACTCGCTTGTACCATCCACAATCAAATTGTCTGTTCCAGGGTCGCCAATATCTCCGACATGAAAACCACCCAAAGCGTATCCATAATCTGAAATTTCTAACAAATTAGTACCAATTGTGCCAGCAACAGATAATTCATCAGATGGTGCTGCATCTTTAATTCCAACTTTGCCGACAGAATCAACAAAAATTCCTTCGTCACCGCCATCGCCCGAAAGATAATTAGAACCTAAAATAATATTCGCACTTGAACCTGACATAGTTAACGGCCCAGTCATTGTATCACCAGCATTTAAAACATAAATATCAGCTATTTCTGTTACTGGAGGATTGGTTGTACAATTAACAACCGATCCGTTCGTGGTACACCATTTGGTATTAGTCAATGTCCCCACTTGGGGATCTGTTTCTGAATACGAGGTTAAATATGTACT
>JABMQB010000448.1 GCA_013203525.1 Mariniphaga sp. | reverse complement strand
GTATATTTGATTATTAAAATATAAATATTCAGGGAGAAAGTAAGGCATCGTTTTTTAATTAATTACATATGTTTAATTGCCCTGGTTTCAGAAAGTTAACCAATCTCCCTCTAACTAAAGAAACCAAAAAAAATATTGGTATGAAAAAATTTGCATTTTTAATCTTATTGGTAATTGTATTTGCAGCTTGTACAAATCAAAAGAAAGAACAAGCAGTACAACCGGAAGAAGAGGCTATTGTTTACACTGTCGATAATTTGTATGAGAATGCAGAGTCGCTGGTTAACAAAGAGATTGTTGTTAAAGGAACTGTTATGCATGTTTGCAAGGAAAGCGGAGCCCGTTGTTTTATTATGGGTTCAAATGAAGATGTATTAATACGTGTGGAAGCGGGTGAAGACATTGGTGCTTTTACTCAGGAACAAATGGGTAGCGATCTTGAGATTAAAGGAATTTTTACTGAAGTAACAACTGAAGCTGAGGCTCATAACCCGGAACACGGTGAAGAACCTGCAGAAGGGGAAGTAGAAAATGAAGAAATGGCATCTCAACACGAAACCATTATTGATGCTCAAGAGGATATGGAAATTGTTTATTTTATTAAAGGGTTAACAGCAAAAGAATTAGCTCTTTCTACTGAAGATGATGATAACGAATAATAAATAAAATATTAAATATTTTATTATAGAATGCCGGGAAACCGGCATTTTTTTCTGAATCTAAGCGTTGTAATTACTCTTTCTTATCGGGAATAAAATCAAGTGATACTGAATTAACACAATGCCGGGTATTTTTATCTGTAAATTGTTCTCCCAGGAAAACATGGCCTAAATGCCCACCACAATTGGTGCAAATGATTTCAGTCCGTCTTCCGTCAGCATCCTTTTTCCTTAGCACAGCTCCTTCAATTTCATCATCGAAACTTGGCCAGCCACAATCCGATTCAAATTTATCTTCCGAATGATAAAGTTCTGCCCCACAATGTTTACAAACATACGTGCCTTTTTCCTTATGTTCATAAAACTCACCGGAAAAAGCTCTTTCTGTCCCTTTGTGAACAATTACATATTCTTCAAAAGGAGTAAGCTTTTTGAATTCCTTTTTTTGTTCCTGTGCATTCATTATAAATACAAATCCCATTAATAATATTGTCAAAATTGTTTTCATAATACTAAAGACGAACCAGCAGGATTTTTTGTTCAGAAAATTGTTAAATTCTTTCAATGCCTATTCCCGGATTGTTATTTAGTGTAACTTTTCCATCAACAATCTGAATTCCTTTATATGGGTCATTAGTTATAAGAAGGTTGCCATCAAGATCGGCCCATTTGGCAAAAGGGGAGAGTTGGGCAGCAGCCGATACTGCACATGAAGTTTCTGTCATACAACCAATCATAACCTTTAATCCAAGTGTGTTAGCGAGTGTAATCATTTTATGGGCTTCACGCATTCCGGTACATTTCATTAATTTAATATTGATACCGGAATAAATGCCGGCAGCTTTATTAACATCGGGAAGACGCTGGATGGCTTCATCGCCAATAATTGGTAAGGGGCTTTTTTCAGTTAGCCACGCCAATTCTTTAAGATTCTCTTTTGGCATAGGTTGTTCAACAAATTCAATCCCTTTTTCTTTTAGCCATAAAATCATATCGAGAGCCATTTTTTTATCTTTCCACCCCTGATTAACATCAACGCAAAGTGCAACATCAGATACTGAACGGATACTCTCAATCATTTCCTTATCATTTTCACGCCCCAGTTTCACTTTTAGAATCTTAAAGCGAGATGCCTCTTTTACTTTTTGTCTTACTACTTCTGGTGTATCAATTCCAATTGTAAAAGATGTATTTGGTGTATCTTCCGGCGAAAGCCCCCATAATTTATACCATGGTTGGCCAACAATTTTTCCAATAAGGTCGTGTAATGCAATATCAACCGAAGCTTTAGCAGCCCTGTTTTCTGGAGCAACTGAATCAACATAATCAAGAATGTCTTCGAGCCTGAATGGATCATTAAATTGGCTTAGATTGAGTGATGAAAGGAATTTAGTAGCTGTTTCCTGTGACTCACCCAAATAGGGGGGCATTGAAGCTTCTCCATAACCAGTAAAACCACCAAAATTAATTT
>JABMQB010000447.1 GCA_013203525.1 Mariniphaga sp. | reverse complement strand
TCTCCGTTGTATGTATAAAAAGTTTAATATTTTCCTTGGCCCTGACGCTTCGAATCTTATTGGCTGTGCTTAATGTTTTTACCTTGCTTTTTCTTAATTCTTTATTCCATCATTTGAATGAACTCATAAAAAAACAGCATCTTAACTAAATGCTGAATCTAATAACCAGCTAATAATATTATTGATTTAATATAATACTGGTTTTTTAGGATTGACAAGGATATAAAACCCTGCAAGATCTCCCTAATTTATAATCAAAATTTCTAGTGTGTTATTTAATCCCAAAGTGTAATTTCTAATTGTAAAACAATTAACTTCGAAATAAAAAGAAAGTTTGAACTTTGCTTTTGACATCTTCACAGATAACTCAAAAGCGGGTGCAAATGTAAACACCTTTTTGTTTACTGCAAATATTTTTCATACTTTTTTTTGCCTATTTTTTCATTCGAAAAGTAAGGCATTGATAATCAAAATAATTATTAATAAAAAGAAGCAAATAAATATGATAATTGTATACTTCGAACGAGTATCGGATTTGATGAAATCCAGAAAAACATTATACCAACCTTCAATTTAATAATTGTGTAAATTCATCGGATTATCTATTTTTACCGTCTTTATTCTATAATTAAAGTATATGAGTTTTCGTTCAGTAATATTCTTTCTTTTGATAATCTCGCCTTTAACATTTGTATTAGCACAAAATGAATCAGTTAATATTGAAAAAAAATCAGCTAAGTCAGGATTAATTAATTTTTCAGATTCTATTTTACCAATTGCATATGGGCAAGCCAAATTCATAGGAAATGTATACAGTGCATCTCAATGGCCGGGATTTAAAACATACTGGAACCAGGTTACTCCTGAAAATGCAGGAAAATGGGGAAGCGTTGAAAAATCCAGAGATTATATGAGTTGGGTTAATCTTGATGCCGCATACAACGCAGCTAAAAATAATAATATGCCTTTTAAGTTGCATGTTTTAGTTTGGGGCAATCAGCAACCTTCGTGGATTGAAAACCTTAATGCCCCTGAAAAAAGGGAAGAAATACAGGAATGGTTTTCAGCAATTGCAAACCGTTATCCTGATATCGATTATGTTGAAGTTGTTAACGAACCCTTGCATGATCCACCAAATCAGGCTGGCAATGGTGGAGGCAACTACTTTGATGCACTTGGCGGCAGTGGTGAATCAGGCTGGGATTGGGTAGTAAGGGCTTTTAATTATGCCAGAAGCCGCTTTCCAAATAATACAAAGCTAATGCTAAATGAGTATAATATTGTTAATAGTGAAACGAACACAAATTCATACATTGAAATAATTGAATTATTAAAAACGGATACGTTAATTGACGCCATTGGAATACAAGCACATGCATTTTCGTTAAATACTTCGGTAACAAATATTTCAAATAATCTTGATAGACTGGCTGAAACCGGGTTACCTATATTTGTAACTGAACTTGACATTGACGGGCCAACTGACGAAACTCAATTAAAAGAATATCAGCGAATTTTTCCTGTTTTCTGGAATCACCCGTCTGTTAAAGGAATTACATTATGGGGGTACCGCCCCGGAATGTGGAGGACTCAGCAAAAAGCTTATTTAATAAATGCAAATAACATTGAACGTCCTGCTTTAGTTTGGTTACGGGAATATGTAAACGGCACCTTTGTTAAAGTAAACTCAGTAAAAATTTCTTCACACAACGATGTTACAACAATTGATTCTGATGATGGTACTTTGCAACTAACTGCAACCCTGTTGCCCGAAAATGTTACCTTCCCTGGAGTTACATGGGATGTTTTTGAAAAAGATATTGCAACAATTGATGAAAACGGATTACTTACCGCTTTACAAAACGGAACAGTTAGTATTGTTGCAAAAGCGGTTGATGGATCAGATAAAAAAAACTATTTCAGAGTGACAATAACAAATCAGGTTATTGTGGGTATAAATGACTTTAAACTACCTGAGAATAGTATTACTTTGTTCCCAAATCCATCATCGGATGGCAATTTTACAATTAATAGAATCGAAAAAATTAAAAGTATTGAAGTCAGAAGACTTGATGGTAAACTAATAAAAAAAATCAATGTTGAAAATAAAACTTCAGCCACTTATTATATGAATATTGACCAGGGAATATATCTTATACAAATGTTTGATGGGAACAGGATATAACAAAAAAACTTCTTATAAACTAAAAGCAGAGTACTATTAAATATGAAAATCCTTCGAATTATATTTCTTTTCCCATTAGCTCTTATCAGGCTGTTCCTGGTTTTGTTCTTTACATTATTCATAGTTACTTTTGGAATATGGAAAAGGAAAAAATATGGTTATTCCCGCGAATTGCAAGTCTGGTCAATGCGCACATGGGGGACATATATGTTATGGGCAACGGGTGTAAAAGTTGAAATAAACAACCAGCCGAAAATTGATAATTATATTGTAATGCCTAACCATAGAAGTTATATTGACATTCCGTTGATAGTAAAACTACATCAAGGCACACTTGTTGGTAAAGCTGAAGTTGGCAAATGGCCCATGGCCCGGTCTGCAGCCAAAATAACAAATCCAATTCTTGTAAAACGTTCAGAAATAAAAAGTCTGGTAGGAACCATGAATAAAATAAAAGAATCGATTAATAATAATATCCCTGTTATTTTATTTCCCGAAGGAACTACTTTTGCAGGGCCTTTAACAAAACCATTTAAGAATGGCAGTTTTAAAATTGCTGCCAATGCGGGAATTCCTGTTGTTCCGGTAGCAATACATTATCCCGACAAATTGGATGCATGGGTTGGGAAAGACACCTTTTTTGGGCATTTTTTCAGGCAAATGGGTAAATTCAAAATCAAGGTTATAGTTCAATATGGAACTCCTGTTTCCCATTCCGATTTTTCTGAACTAAAAAAACAAACCCGGGAACAAATTGATAATATGCTGAAAAAGATTATGAATTTCTCAGAAAATTGATTTTTTACACCTTTAAAGATTTTAAAATACAACTCGCAACTACCCTTATCCATCACAAATTCTTTTTACATTCTTTAAAATGCAATTACTTCCTTTTTTATAATCAGATAAAATCACCCCAAAAGATGAAAGCAAAGAATTTATTAAAGACTGGAAACCTGATGTTAACCTGAATGATTTTGTTATTTCGGCAACTATTGAAGCGGTAAAATAAATTCGGAAAAATATCTGATAAAGTAAGAACAGAACACGGATTAAACAAATTTAAATGATCAACACAGATTAATTGTGATTATCTGTCTGTTTTGTATTATTCGTGTTCTATTTAAAGTATTAATATGTTTTTTATCTATTGCATTTAAGGTTACAAAGGAATATCTTTATACAATAAATAATAACCTTAAAAACACCTGTGTTATGATTAGGTC
>JABMQB010000446.1 GCA_013203525.1 Mariniphaga sp. | reverse complement strand
ATGTAAAATCGCTTGTAATTGCAATTAATTCGGTAGGGTGATATGATTTGCCAACCGATTTCAAATTAATATCGTTAAAAGTACATTGAACGGCAAATGTATCCCCGTTTTTCAGATTAACAAAACCTTTTATCCGATATGCCTTAGTAGCCCATTTCTGAAAGAATAATTCCATTGATTTGTGGTTCAGTTTTTTTGTAGATTTTATAACCATAGAATTAATATTAGGCCTTTCCATGGGATTTACCTTATTGAAATAGAATTTATTTTTTGGCGTTTTCCCCGAAATAAAATCGATATCACAATATTGTGTTTCAGCTATATCAGCAAAAGGATTGATTGTTTTTATTTCATTTTTTATGGGTTCTGAACTATTTGTAAGCAAGTCAGTTTTATTGATTATAACTATATCAGCCATTCGCAACTGATGGGTGATCCGTTGTTTCATTAATCCGGTTTTTTCATAATTTATTGCATCAACTACACACCAATTGGAAGAAAGGAAAATTTTTTCTCCAATACTTCCTGCCGATAATATTTCAGAAACCGAAGTTGTATCGGATAATCCGGAAGCTTCCATTATAATTATTTCTGGATTTATTTCATCAATAAATTTTTCAAGTGAACGGACAAATCCACCCAAAAGGCATACACAAAATACCGAGCCATTATTAATTTCCAGTAACTGAAAATCGTTGGTTGCCTTTTTTAATTCCTCTCCATCGATGTTTGCCGGGGCATATTCATTTTGAATAACACCAATACGCATGTCTCCTGAATATTTCTCAAGAATACGTTTCAGGAAAGTGGTTTTTCCACTACCCAAAAAACCGGAAATTATATGGAATGGAATTTTACTCATAAGGTAAGAATTACTCATTCCTGCGCAGGCAGGAATCTACTTAAATAAAATATTCCCTCTTTGGAGGGAATGATAGTTTGCAATGGTCAGTTAATATCTATTACTTCCCGAACTTTACAAATATGATCTGGCGTAGTACCACAACATCCACCAATAATATTGGCTCCTGCATCAATGATTTCTTTTACCCTGGATGACATTTCATTCGGAGTTTCAGGGAAAACAGTTTTACCATCTTCGTAAATTGGCATGCCTGCATTGGCATGAACAAGGATTGGGATTTCAGGATTCTGTTGCCGTATTTCTTTAACAATACCAATCATATCAGCAATGCCATTGCCACAATTTGCACCTAATAAATCTGCTCCAGCTTCAACAAGTGAATTAGCCATATCTGTAGGTCCGATACCCATCATGGAACGGAATTCACCATCTAGTGTTTTTTCAAAAGTCATGGTACAAAATACTTCGCAGTTGGTATTTTCTTTGGCAGCTTTAATAGCAAGCTTTGCTTCTTCCAAATCCGACATTGTTTCAATCATAATGGCATCAACACCACCTGCTTCCAATCCCAGGCATTGCTCTTTAAAAGCATCATATAATTCTTTTTCTGTAACATCGCCCATCATCAGAATTTTTCCGGTTGGGCCTATAGAGCCAAGAACAAATTTATCGCCTGCAGCTTTTCGGCTGATTTCGCCTGCGGCTTTATTTAACTCAAATACTTTATCTCCCAGCCCATATTTTTTTAATTTGAAACTGGTTCCACCAAAACTATTTGTTTCAATCATATCGGCACCGGCATTGATATAACTTTGAGCAATTTCAAATACATCATCTGGCTTTTCAATATTCCATAGTTCCGGGCATTCGCCAGGCTGTAATCCTTTTTTCTGTAGGAAGGTACCCCAGGCACCATCGGAAACCAGGACTTTCCCTTTTTTTATCTGATCGATTATTTTTCCCATAATTTCATGACTTTACCTATAGATAGTTAACAAATAAGCACACTAAGGTTTATATACAAAGTAACTCAAATCAATTAAAAAATCAATTACAAATCCTTAATCCATTCTTTTATAACGTCAAGGGAAGGAATTGACCCTTCTGTTTTAAGTTTATAATTAACAGCAACCACTGCCGGGCTTTTTGTTATACCAAACGATGCCATTTGAATTGTGTCATTAATAATACTTATTTTAATATCCTTCCCCAGTTCGGTTACAGCCCGATTTATTAGTAGTTTCAAATCTTTATTTTCAGTATATTTCTCACCAAGGATAAGAATTTCACTTCGTTTTGATTTTATTTTTAGTTTTAGTTTTTGATTGATTCGTTTCTGAATTGCGGCAATTAAATCTCCTTTTGGAGGTATTTGTGAAACAAATTCAATTTTCCCATCGATACAAATAGTTGGGATATTTTTGACCATTAAGGAAGACATAAATGTTACAGCTTCCATTTTTTTGATAGCATGTTCGCGCCATTCAACTACTCCTTCAAATTGAGGTGCAACTTTTTTTACTGCTTCAACCATATATTGACATGGAGCACATGATTCAGAATCGAGTGTAATAATATCAACGATTACTTTATCTGCCTGACCGTAATCTTTCATATTGAACACCTCCAGGATATTTTCCTGTTTTTCCAGTGTTCGGGCTACATCTTGTTTATAGGGGTCGTGAACCAATTCACTAACGGCTTTTATATTTTCAGGAGGGGTATCCATTGGCAGGTCACAACCCGGTGCAAGGATAAAACCAGTTTTACCTCCTATATCGAGGCAGTTTAAAGCGTCTTCCCGGGCATCGTCTTCATTTCCCATCAGTAATACAACTGTTAGTTTCATATTACCACCAAAGCTGATGCCTTTTTTTAATGCAATTTCTTTTACAAAATCCAACGGGATATTTTCATCGATTGAAACATTATCAGGCTTACAGTCACACATAGCTTCAATATTTTGTTGGGCATGGCCACACACAAAAAATGAGCTTAGTTTTTCTTTTTTCCTTATAAAATCAAAAATCGGAATTACAAAGGGTGTTACAAATGTTTCGAAAGAAAGAGGATCGATTTGGCTGGTCATTGGATCGACCACAGCAATAATATCACATCCGGCATCCATCAGGAATTCCGCCATTTTTAGACCGACGTTTGTGCAAAATTTCATAATAGCATTCATCTGGTCCGGATCTTCATAAAGTTTCATAAAAACATCTGTCCCCATAAGATGAAGGGCTAAAGTAAACGGACCGGTAATTAATCCGTACAAGGCAACATCGGGATATTTCTTTCGTAAGGCTTTTGTTGCTTCAAGAATAATTGGGATACGCCCATCTTTTTTGGTTGGTAATTGTAATTCATCAAGTTTTATTCCTTCTGAAAGTGGATGGGAAATTACTGCCGGCGGATTATGCGGAGCCCATTTTAACTTACATCCCAGAATTTCTGCCTCAACTTGTAAATCAAAAACAACGGGTATTCCATCAGGATTATATTCTTCTATAGCCAAACTTGTACCACGTATAATTGCCTCAGATGATTTTAAATAATTCTCTGCATCAATTCCAATTAAATGTCCACCATGCACTCCTACAAAAGGAACCCAGGGAATGCGTTCAACCTTTTCCAGTCCAAATGCTTTTTTAATAAGTTCTAAACCTTTCATTGTTTTAATTTTTGCTTATAGCTTTCCCATAGCACGAATTTTTTTATTCGTAATACATTAATTATCAATAATAAAACCTGTTAATTTTAACAGGGAAAGATGTAATTTATGCTACTTGTGCATTTAAATATTCAACCAATCCCTGTGGATCGGGAGAATATGCATCAGCGCCAATTTTTGTACAAAAATCATTTGTAACTGGTGCTCCACCAATTGCTACTATGGCTTCCGGAACTGCTTCTTTTATGGCTTTTGTGATTTTTTCCATGTTGACCATGGTTGTAGTTAGTAAAGCAGACAAACCAATAAATGCATTTTCATGCTCTTTTATGGCAGCAACAAATTGATCTGCTTTAACATCTGTACCTAAATCAACCACATTCCAACCATTTCCTTCCACCATCATCGAAACAAGGTTTTTTCCTATATCATGTAAATCTCCTTCAACAGTCCCGATAATAAATGTTCCTTTTTGCTTTACTTCACCTGAAAGGAAAAAAGGCTTTAAGTGAACCATTGCTGTACTCATAGCTTTAGCCGACATCAATACCTGCGGAACAAAAACTTTATTTTCACGGAATTTGATGCCAACTTTTTCCATACCTACCATTAATGCTTTGGTTAATAAATCCTGAGCTGAAATTCCTTCATCCAAAGCCTGCCTGGTTAATTCATCTGCCCCTTCTTGTCCTTTCATTTGAGGTGGGAATGGTGCGGCCATGTTAATCTTTCCAAACTCTATACAATCAGCAATTTTTGATAACAATTCACTCATAAGTTTTTTATTAGAAATTTAACAACTACAAAAGTATCCATGCTTTTTTTAAAAAAAATAGTATTTTCTTTGAAAAAGATGGAATATATTACTTTATTTTAATTCAAATTAGGTTTTCTTCATTAAAATGATCCATGAAATTAAATATTTTTCTTTACCAATTCCGCTTATTGAGGAACAAAAAGTAAATCCACTCACTAAAGATTTATGGTTAATTGAGATTGGAGAAATCATGGTGGGTAAGGGTACAATCTGGGATCCGGGATTTTTGGATGATAAAAACATGTTGATATATTGTACTACAGGGCAGGGCATAATTCAGATATCTAATGAACAAATTCCAATTTCAGACGAGCAATTTATTATAATACCTCAAAAAAATCATATTAAATATTATTCAGTAATTGATAAAAATTCCGACCTGTTTATTGCCTGTTTTAATGGGCGGAAAACCAGATATTTTTCAAATGAATTTTCAGTGGTTAGAAACTTGATACCTTCGGTTAATAATATGGTTGCCAACCGGGAAATGCTTTTTGATGAAATTTTTAATAATCTTTCGAAAGGATTCCATGATGAAAATTTTGAATATATAAATTTTTGTTTTGGGCACTTGCTCGCAACTTTTATATTTGCACATAAAACCAGCGAAGACCTTGCCTACGAAACAAATCCAGTTGTAAGGCATGCAATTGATTATTTAAGTAAAAACCTGGATAAAAAACTCACACTTCAGCAAATTTCAAATAAAGTTGGGTACTCACCAACCTATTTCACAACAATATTCAGGAAAGTCACTGGTTATTCTCCATTGAGTTATTTTTCACACCTTAAAATTTTGAAAGCGTGTGAGTTTTTGGATTATACAAATATAAAAATTAAAGAAATTTCATTTAAACTAGGTTATACTGACCCCTATTATTTTTCAAAAGATTTTTCAAAAAGAATGGGTCTATCGCCGAGGCATTATCGATATCGTGTAAATTCACGCCAGGTAGATTCTGATAAATTTTTATGAAAGAATTGGCTGAATACCCATATAAAACATATTTTTACAAAACCTAAACTATAGCATATGTCAACACTATTCTTGCTGTTTATTGTTATCTCAGCTGTAGCAGTTTTATTAATTCTGGTTTTAAAATTAAAAATCAGTGCATTTATTTCGTTGCTGATAACTGCTATTTATGTTGGAATTGTTGCCGGTATGCCGTTGAATGAAATAGCAATCAGTATTCAGGACGGCATGGGAGGGACCCTTGGATTTGTTGCTACAGTTGTTGGTTTAGGGGCAATTTTTGGGCAAATGCTCGAAAGTTCGGGAGGCGCAGAATCTTTGGCTCGTTCATTATTAAAAAAATTCGGAAAAGAAAAAGCATCATGGGCAATGGTTTTAACTGGATTTATTGTTGCAATTCCTGTTTTCCTTGATGTGGGTTTTATTATTCTGGTCCCGATTATTTATGCTTTATCAAGAGATACAAAACGGTCACTCCTTTATTATGGAATCCCATTACTTGCCGGCCTGGCGGTAACACACAGTTTTATACCGCCAACTCCGGGCCCGGTAGCTGTTGCCGATATTATAAATGTGCAATTGGGGTGGGTAATATTTTTTGGAGTAATTCTGGGATTGCCGACTGCAATTTTAGCAGGGCCGGTTTGGGGAAAATACATTTCTAAAAAGATTAACATACAACCACCTGTTGAATTAGAAGCATCGTTTAAAAACAGCAACCTTGAAAATAAGGACGACTTACCCTCCTTTCGTTTAATTACAATTCTTATTGGAGTACCTTTGTTTCTTATTCTGATGAATACTGTAACTGGGGTTCTTGTTTCAAAGGAAATACTTGCCAATTCAATTTATACCGATATCGTTGAATTTTTAGGGCATCCGTTTTCTGCATTAATTATAGCTACTTTACTTGCCATTTATTTTTTATGTATCAGGCGTGGAATGCCTAAACAAAAAATCCTTGATCTTAGCACAAAGGCATTAGGGCCAGCTGGGATAATAATATTAATTACCGGTGCTGGAGGAGTTTTAAAACAAATACTTGTAGATAGTGGAATTGGGAAAATTATGGCCGAATCGATTGCAGATTCAGCCATGTCTCCCATTATTCTGGCCTGGATACTTGCGGCAATTATCAGAGTAACCCAGGGATCGGCAACGGTTGCAATGATTACTGCCGCTGGTATTATTGCCCCTGTAATAAATGAAATTGGCATGAATGACCCACAACGTGCTTTGATTGTCCTTGCCATAGCATCTGGCGCAACACTTTTATCGCATGTTAACGATAGTGGATTTTGGTTGGTTGGAAAATATTTTGGAATGAATGAAAAACAAACACTACAATCTTGGACAGTTATGGAATCAATTATAGCTGTATGTGGATTATGCCTTACTCTATTGGCAAGTATGTTTGTTTAAAATTAATCCCAAAGAATATGGTGTGAGTGGTCTCGTTTAAAGGTTTTCTTTTTGCATATTGGGCAGGTAGCTTTGCTGAGTCGGTGAATATTGGTTAGTTTAAGTTTTCTCTCACAATTTGAACAACGGAACCTGCTTTTGTGAATTGTTTTATCTCCCTTATAAACCTTTACTTCCGCCTTATCGTAAAGCAATTGGCAATGAGGGCACATGTAAATCTGAAAGGCTGCTTTAATTCTTAAACTTTCATTTTCTTTTGATAGAGAAACAATTTTATTATGCGTTTTGTAATGAAATAATTGCTTCTTTAATCCAAGATATTCTTGCACAGATTGCGGGTGAACCAAAAAACCATGCCCCTGGTTGAAGTACTCTTCGTAACCGCATTTTTGGCATTTATATGCATAAGCATCACCCATTTGTTTTGAGCATTAATTTATAGTCTGAAATTTAAGAAATAAAAACCGATTTTGAAAGGTTTATCTACCGCATTTATTAAATAGTAAGTTTATTTTTTCAACTTAAAAATAATGTTATACAGTACAATTTGTTATTTGGATTTAATTAAAAAATGTTGGAAATTTGTTTACCCTACCAGTCCCCACCAGTAGGAGACGATAAATGAGAATAACTAAACTTAAATAAAATGAAAAAATCGATCAATCTGGTATTACTTATTTTAATGATCCTCCAGGCATGTGTAAGTAAATATGAAGATGTTCCTTTTGAAGAAGAAGGAACTCCTCCCTGGCAAAATCAGGAAGTTTTTCAAATTAACAAAGCAGCTCCCCGAGCACATTTTATTCCGTTTTCAACGGAAGAGCAAGCACAAAATGGAGATATTTGGCAATCTCCAATGGTTCAAACTTTAAATGGAACCTGGAAATTTAATCTTTCTCAAAATCCTTCAGAACGACCATTCTGGTTTTTTAAAGATGATTATGATACCCGTGATTGGGATCAGATTGTAGTTCCGTCAAACTGGGAAGTAAAAGGATTTGATTATCCGATTTATACCAATGTAAAATTTCCACATGAAAGAACTCCTCCAACAATTCAGGATTTTTATAATCCTGTTGGATCATATAAAAGGTCTTTTAAAATCCCTTCTGATTGGGATGGAAAGGAAATATTTCTTCGGTTTGGAGCTGTTAGTTCAGCCGTAAACGTATGGGTTAACGAACAGTTTGTTGGTTATAGCGAGGACGCGAAAACACCGGCGGACTTTAATATTACATCATTTCTGAAAAAAGGGAAAAATTCACTGGCTGTAGAAATTTTCAGATGGAGTGATGCTTCATACCTCGAAGATCAGGATTTTTGGAGACTAAGTGGGATTACAAGAGATGCATATCTATTGGCACGTAACAAACAATATATTCGGGATTATAAAGTTACCCAGGATTTAGATGAGAGTTATTTAAATGGAATTTTTGGACTGGATATAGAAATGCAAAATCTTGGGGAAGCTTCAACTTCAGTATCTGTTGAAGCCCAATTGCTGGATGGGACAAACTCCTTAAAAAGTTTTAATGAAACAATTGAAATTCAACCAGGGTATTCCACAGTTTCTTTTTCTGAAGATATACCATCGGTTAAAAAATGGTTGGCAGAAACTCCAAATTTATATGAATTGCTTATAACCTTAAAAGATGATAATGAAAATGTAATTGAAATAATCAGGCAGGATGTGGGCTTTCGAACCAGTGAAATAAAAGACGGCAATCTGTTAATAAACGGTGAATATGTTTATTTGAAGGGTGTTAATTTGCATGAACACCATGATGTAAACGGGCATGTGGTTGACAAAGAAACAATGTTGAAGGATATTAAAACAATGAAGGAGAATAACATCAATGCTGTGAGGACATCCCATTATCCACAGCCTGAACTTTGGTACGAGCTCTGTAATAAATATGGACTTTACGTAATCGACGAGGCAAATATTGAATCGCACGGAATGGGCTATGGGCAGGCATCGCTTGCAAAAGATTCAACATGGAAAGAGGCACACCTGTATCGGACAAAAAATATGTATGAACGCGATAAAAATCAGCCCTCAATAATAATCTGGTCGTTGGGAAATGAAGCTGGTAATGGTGTAAATTTTTATGCCACATATGATTATTTAAAAGATGTTGACAAAACCCGTCCGGTGCAATACGAACGTTCAGGGCTGGAATATAATACCGATATTTTTTGCCCTATGTATGCAACAATTGAACGGATGGAAAGATATGCGCAAACAAATCCGGAACGTCCATTAATTCAATGTGAATATGCACATGCGATGGGAAATAGTGTTGGTAATTTTCAGGATTACTGGGATTTAATTGAAGAGTATGATGCACTTCAGGGAGGATTTATCTGGGATTGGGTTGATCAGGGGTTATTAACTGAAAATGATGAAGGTGAAATGTTTTGGGCCTATGGCGGCGATTTTGGGCCTGATACGGTTCCATCAGATGGGAACTTTTGCAACAACGGCCTGGTAAATCCTGATCGTGAAGTTAAACCTCATTTGCTTGAAGTAAAAAAGGTTTATCAATATATGGGATTCGAACCAGTAAATCTTGAAAAAGGTGAAATTTCAATTCTAAATAAATACGATTTTATTAATCTTTCTGAATTTAATTTTTTGTGGGAAATTATTGGTGATGGAACTGTGTTGTTATCAGGAGTACTTGATGGAATTATTGCCAATCCGGGTGAAAGGGCTAATGCAATAATTAATTATTCGATCGATCCTGAACCAGGTGTTGAATATTTTTTAAATTTGAAAGCTACTACAAAAGAAGTTAAAGGATTAATTGAAGAAGGCACTTTGGTTGCTTCTGAGCAATTGGTTTTACCCGTTTATCAATCGCCTTTAATTGTGGAATCAACTGAATTTCCACCGGTTTCATTTGAAGAATCTGAAGGCAGTATCACAGTAAATGGGGAAGATTTTAATTTGGTATTTAATATTGCAGAAGGAACTATTGCCAGTTTCAAAAAAGGCGATCTTGAATTGATTAAATCGGGTCCGGTTCCAAATTTCTGGAGGGCACCAATTGATAACGATTTTGGAAATCGTTTGTATCAGAGAAACAGGGTGTGGCGTGAAGCCGGTAAAAGCAGGAAAGTTATAGATGTTTCGGTTAATCAGGATGCATCAAATATTGTACAGGTTTCGATATTTTTTAACCTTGTTGATGAGGAAGGTGAAAAGATCGGTGATTATTCAACACTTTATACTGTTTACGGTTCCGGCGATGTCCAGGTCGATAATCATTTTAGAATGGTAAAAGATGATCTTCCGGAAATCCTCCGCATGGGTATGAATCTTGAAATGCCTCGCAGTTTTGATCAGATGACCTGGTTGGGACGTGGCCCTCAGGAATCATATTGGGATAGGAAAACAAGTGCTTTTGTTGGTCAATATTCCGGAAATGTTGCCGATCAGTATTGGGCATATCTACGCCCACAGGAAAATGGGAATAAATCGGATGTACGATGGATGACGATTTCTGATAAGGATGGGAATGGGCTTCTTTTTAAAGGTAGCCAGTTGTTATCAGTTAGTGCTCATCATAACATTCAGGAAGATTTTGAATCGATGGAAAGAACTGATGGCCGTCAGCAAGATGGTGTTGTGGTTGTTAACCGCCATACAACTGATGTTAAACCTCGTGATCTTACCTCCATAAATATTGATTATAAACAATTGGGAGTTGGTGGTGATAATAGCTGGGGTGCCAGAACACATCCGGAATACAGGCTCACAGAAAAAGAATATAAATATTCATTTATAATGAAACCCGTTACCAGTGAAACAAACCTTGAAGAAGAAGGAAGAAAAGGAATTCAATCAAATAACTTTCAGTTTTGGCTTCGGCGTGAAATTTAAATATCAATCAAACGGTAAATGAAATTAAACCTCGTGTAATTACACGGGGTTTTTTTGTTTTAAGGTTAATTTTAAAACTGGAAATATTAAAAGATTAACGCGTTGTGCGGTTTAACTTGCCAGCGCATATTTTAAATTATTAATTGGTTTACCGTTCTTTAAATTAATGTATTGTAATAAAGTTACTGAAGTAACCTTGGTTAATAT
>JABMQB010000445.1 GCA_013203525.1 Mariniphaga sp. | reverse complement strand
TGGTGATATTATTGCAGTGCAGATATTTGATATTGCACATGAATTAGGCATAAAAAACCTCAGATGGTTTCCTTCAGCTTCATTTCCATGTCAGGAGCCATTAATAAAATATATGGAGGATGGTACAATCAACAGGATTGAAGGCAGCATGAACGGACCTCTGGGTAGATTCTGCTCCGAAGGGAAAATGAAAGGGATTGGTGTTCTTCGTTCGCATGGTGGCAGATACCAGGCAGTGCAGGATGGTGATGTGAAGATTGATATTGCAGTTATTGCTGCACCAACGGCTGATGCTTTCGGGAATGCAAATGGTGTTAACGGACCTGCAGCTTGTGGCTTACTTGGTTTCGCTCTTGCTGATTCGCAGTATGCAGATAAGGTTATTGTTGTGACCGACAACTTGGTTCCATTTCCTTGTATCCCATGGCAAATTCACGGTAACTATGTTGATTATACTGTTAAAGTTGATAAAGTTGGCATCCCTGAAAAAATTATTTCCGGTACAACACGAATTACAAAAAGCCCCGATCGCCTTCTGATTGCAGAAATGACAGCAAAATTTTGCGATGAAGCAGGTATAGTCAAAGATGGATTTTCGTATCAGGCAGGTGCGGGAGGTACTTCTCTTTCAATTGGAAATTATTTTGGAGATATGCTGCGCGAACGAGGTATTAAAGCCCGTTTTATTAGAGCAGGTAGTAATAAATATCCTGTTGAAATGCTTGAAGAAGGACTTGTGGATTATATCCTTGACGGACAAACATTTGATTTGGAAGGTGTACGTTCAATGCGCGAAAACCCGAACCATATAAATACAAGTCCTTTTACAAGTTATAATTATCATGGCAAAGGAAACTTTGCAACTATGGTTGATGTTGTAATTTTAGGTGCTACTGAGGTTGATGTGAATTTCAATGCTAATGTAGTTACACATTCCGACGGGTATTTATTGCATGGAATGGGAGGCTGGCAAAATTGCCTTTTCTCTAAATGTACAATACTTCCAATCCCTTTATTCAGAGACCGTATTCCTATTATTAAAGACGAAGTTACAACTATTTGCGGACCAGGCGAACTGATTGATGTAATTGTTACTGAAAGGGGAATTGCAATTAACCCTAAAAGAATTGACCTGATTGAAAAACTGAAAGGCTCGGAATTGCCTATCAAAACTATTGAAGAATTAAAAAATGAAGCAGAAAAAATTTGTGGAGTACCTGCTAAACCAAAATTAAGTGATGAAATCGTTGCAGTAATAAAATGGGTTGATGGTACTATTATTGATGCCGTTAGAAAAGTTGAAGTAGAATAAAACAGATAAGAAGAAAGATAATTGGAATTTGGAGATTTGTTGAAGTAGATAGAAATAAATAGATATTTGAAATTTGGAAATGGAATGTTTGTGTATTATACATTATCATTCTGAATGAGTTCCTGTGTTGGGTCAAATCCGTTGATTATCTGACGGGTAAATCCGTCAGTTGCATAAGCCATGACTATCTTCAACTGTTTTAATCCATGACCTGAGTTCCGATCACCATCGAAACAATTAAAGGATCCCCCACCTTACTGAACAATGATTAGTAGCAAAGTTTATCTAACCTGATTAATTCACAAATTATTATTAAATTCAAAAAAAAATATTATATTTGATGAAATAAAATAATCAAATATAACTCTATCAGCTTTGCCAACACGGAGTATACTTGTAAAATATTGGGGTTTTTCATCATTCCGCCCGATGCAGGAAGAAATAATAAATTCAGTTCTGGAAGGAAATGATACTTTAGCATTGTTGCCTACAGGCGGAGGCAAATCTATTTGCTTTCAAGTGCCTGTAATGGTGTCGGAAGGAATTTGTATTGTAATCACACCCCTGATTGCTTTAATGAAAGATCAGGTTGAAAATCTTAAAAGTAGAGGTATTAAAGCAGTAGCAATATATTCCGGCATGCATAGAAACGAGATTGATATTGCTTTTAACAATTGTGTTTATGGTGATGTAAAATTTTTATATATCTCACCAGAGCGTCTTGAAACTCAAAACCTGAGAGAGAATATAAAAAAAATGAACGTTAATCTTTTGGCAGTTGACGAAGCTCATTGTATCTCGCAATGGGGCTATGATTTTAGACCTCCATATCTGAAGATTGCTGAAATCAGACAAATAATACCTAATGTTCCTGTTTTAGCATTAACTGCTACTGCCACTCCTGAAGTTGTTAAGGATATACAGGCAAAACTTGAATTTAAGCAGGAAAATGTTTTTCA
Organism: Mariniphaga sp.; assembly: GCA_013203525.1. GTDB lineage: Bacteria > Bacteroidota > Bacteroidia > Bacteroidales > Prolixibacteraceae > JABMQB01. The sequence goes on along the minus strand of JABMQB010000445.1, from coordinate 286 downwards.
AAAAAGCTTTGAACGTAAGAACCTTACTTATGTTGTGATAAAGGAAGAGGACAAACTAAACAGACTGTTGAAAATTGCAAGCAAGATAAAAGGTACGGGAATTATTTATGTGAGGAATAGAAGAAAAACGCGTGAAATATCAGACTTTTTAAATAAAAACAAAATAAGAGCCGACTATTATCATGCAGGTTTGGAACAAAAAATTCGTGATAAAAAGCAAAATGCGTGGATGAAAGGCAATATCAGGATAATTGTGTCGACCAATGCTTTTGGTATGGGTATTGAC
>JABMQB010000444.1 GCA_013203525.1 Mariniphaga sp. | reverse complement strand
TTCCCAAATGCAATTAATGCAAATATAAAAATGGTTAAACCGGGAATGATTAAAATTACGCCCGTTATTTTTAGAAATATAGATTCAAATAACACCTTTGAAAGAAATTCAGGTATGGGTGAAAATGAAATACCAACAGAATGCCTGTAAATTTCATAAATCCAAATAACAAGCACACCAATAAAAATAATTTCCAGAACAGCCTTAAATCCGCTTTTACCTTTTCCGATTACAAAAATCTGTGTTCCTGTGCGGTGTAGCCAAACAGATCTTCCTATAAAAATTGAAAGGAATAGAATAAGGCTTATGAGTTGAAAAACATCAAAAAAATTCATATCTGTTTTATTGCAAGCTGTTTACGGCTTTGTTTAGTAATACAATCAGTATTTCTTTTTCAGAATTAACAAGGTTTTGCGTTAAAAGTTTGGCAAACTGGTTATGAACCTCAGTATGAAGCCGGCCTGCTTTTTCACCTTTATTTGTTAAATGGACATGTGCTGAACGGCGGTCAGTATCAGATTTTACCTTTTTTATATATCCCTTATATTCCAATTTTTCGATAATTGCAGTAACCGAAGGTTTGGTTATTTTGAGTTTTTTTGATAATTCGGTTAAAGTAGGATTGTGAAATTTTTCAATCAGCTGAATGCAAAGAAGTTGCTTAATAGTAAGATCCCGCAAGTCTGATTGTGTTTTAAGCTCGTCTTCCAGTTGCTCACTTTTACTCAGAATAATATCAATTAATTCTTCCAGTTTATAGTTCATTTGAAAATATTTTGTGCAAATATAAAATAGTTAGTTTGATCAAACTAATTTTACACAAGATTTATTTTCAAATAATAATAATAGGTGTAACTTTATACATTTTTAATTTTAAGAATTTTGAATATGAACTCAATAATGTTATGGATAATAATTGGAGTTACGCTTTTTATAGGATTTATTGTTTTTAATTATTTCCGCTCGAAAAATGCTCCTGAGGTTAAAAAAAGCAGTAAAATTCTGATTGTAAATAAGAAAAACTTTAGCGGGATTACACGTCGGGGATTGGTATTAGTTGATTTTTGGGCAGCCTGGTGTCAGCCCTGCAAATTAATGCTTCCGGTATTAAACGAAATTGCTGAAACAGAAAGTGTTGATGTAAAAGTTGCAAAAGTTAATGTGGAATATGAAAAACAATTAGCAGCAAAATTTAAGATCAAAAATATTCCAACCTGTATTATATTTAAGGATGGAGTGGAATATAAAAGGTTTTCGGGCGTTAAAACAAAAAGGTTTTTGTTAAAGGAAATTAATAGTTAAAATAATTACTTTTTCTTTTTGCTGGATTTTGTTTTTGGATTAAACTCAAGGCAACGGGTAACCCATTTGTTCATATCTTCTTCCATGTCAACACCCTCAGGACTCACATACAGAAATCCTTTCATTGGGCGCTTTGTAAAATCCATTATCCTGCATCCTTTTTCCTTTAAGAAATCTTCCTGATTTTCAGGATCAATTCGAATCATTACATTATTGTTGATTACCCCAACACACATTTTATCATCAACAAGGAAACATACGCCACCAAACATCTTTTTTTCTTCAAAGGCAGCTTTGTTGTCTTTTAATGATGTTTTCACTCTATCTGCTAAAAATTCGTCGTATGCCATATTAAATTCTTTTTAATTATAAAAAGAGTATCAATTTTTCCCCTTAAAAAGGGGAGATGTCATTTTGTGACAGAGGAGTTAATTTTTTAGGAACAATAAATTTTTTATTTAGTTTTTAAAGTTTCATTATTTGCCATCCTTAGCACTGTCAAATACAACAACTTTGCGGCATCCTCCATAATTTCCGGAGTTAGTGCATCCGTATTATCAAGCGGGTGGTGGTAATATACCGTTTTTATGCTACCCGATGTGTACAGGCTAAAAGTTGGATAACCTGCATTTTCAAAATGTGAAGCATCAGACCTTGGACGGCCATAATTTTTTCTTTGCATTGATGCCTGCATTTTTCGGTGAAGCCAATTATCATTAACTTCTGTAAAATGTTTATATAGTTCAGGGAAAGTCAATCCATTCGCCAAATAAAATCCTGTCCCGTTTCCAACCATATCGAGGTTAACCATACAAACGGTTTTTTCAACAGGGAACACTGGATTTTTGACATAATATTCGCTTCCATATAATCCACATTCTTCACCACCAAATAAAACAAATAATACCGATCTTTTGGGTTTTATTTCTGATTTAGCAAGTGCTTTGGCTGCTGCCATAATATTGGCAATTCCGGAAGCATTGTCCAGTGCGCCTGGGAAAAGTTCTCCCAGATAACCCTGTCCATCCAGGTGTCCACCCAATATTATTACTTCGTCTTTTAATTCCGGATCCGAACCTTCAATCATTCCAACAACATTACACGCTTTTGTATCAGGGAAGTGTTTGGTTTTTGCAGCAATAGTTATTGATTGATTCAATTCAAATGATGCTGATTTAAAGTTAGTAATCATTTCTTTTTTATGTGCTGAATAAGTTTTTCCAGCCTCTGAAAACATCTCTTCAGCAATAAGTACATCAATATGTGCATAAACAAAATTTTCGATATGAGAAGTATTAGGATTGGCAATTTTGCTTACATAAATTAATCCTGCGGCAC
>JABMQB010000043.1 GCA_013203525.1 Mariniphaga sp. | reverse complement strand
GGCATATGTCGAACCATTTTGCAAAACCTGAATGGAATATACATAGTGTGTCTTCAGTAACCGGAAACCATGCACTTCACGCCGTTGGTGTTGCAAGGGCAATTAAATATTACGGTGAAAAAACTGTAGCAATTTGTAGTCAGGGCGAATCATCAGTTAGCGAAGGTTATGTGTACGAGGCAATAAACGGTGCATCCAATGAAAAACTTCCTGTGATATTTGTTATTCAGGATAATGGATACGGCATAAGTGTCCCTAAAAAGGATCAAACGGCTAACCGAAAAGTGGCTAATAATTTTTCGGGATTTAAAAACCTAAGGATAATTCATTGTAATGGGAAAGATGTTTTTGATTCGATGAATGCCATGGAGGAAGCTAAACGATTTGCAATTGAAGAAGGATTGCCGGTGATGGTACAAGCAAATTGTGTGAGGATGCAATCCCATTCAAATTCCGACGATCATTTATTGTATAGAAGTCAGGCTGAACGAAATTATGTTCAGGATTATGATCCGATGGCAAAATTCAGGAGGCTTTTAGTACGTTACAAACGTTTTACAGAAGAAGAACTTCAGGTTATTGAAGAAAATGCGAAAAAAGAACTTAAGCTGGCTCATAAAGCAGCACTAAAGGCTCCTGAACCAAATGGTGACTCAATTTTTGATTTTGTAATACCTGATCCTTACCAACCCTCAGTTTATACCGATGGGACACATACTAGTGAAGGAGAAAAAATAAAACTGATTACTGCATTAAATGAAACATTAAAAGCTGAATTCAGGCATAATCCTGATACTTTTATCTGGGGCCAGGATATGGCTAACAAAGATAAAGGTGGAATATTTAATGTGTCAAAAGGGCTTCAACAGGAGTTTGGACCAAAGCGTGTTTTTAATGCACCCATAGCCGAAGATTTTATAATGGGGACTGCAAATGGTATGTCTCGCTTTAATGATAAAATAAGAATTGTAATTGAAGGGGCAGAATTTGCAGATTATTTCTGGCCAGCTATGGAAGCATATATTGAATCGAGCCATGAATACTGGAGGTCAAACGGGAAATTTACGCCAAATGTTACTATTCGGTTAGCATCAGGTGGATATATCGGAGGCGGTTTGTATCATTCACAAAACCTTGAAGGTTCATTGGCAGCAATTCCCGGTGTAAGGATTGTTTATCCTTCATTTGCAGATGATGCTGCCGGCTTGTTACGAACAGCAATGAGGTCGAGAGGGCTAACTTTATTTATGGAACCAAAAGCTTTATATCAGGATCCGAAAGCATCTACGGTAGTACCTGATGATTTTGAAGTACCATTTGGAAAAGCGAGAATAAGAAGGGAAGGAAAGGATTTAACCCTTATTACGTATGGTAATACAACTCACATGAGCATTGAAGCTGCCAATAAGATAGCTGAAGATGAAGGATTTCAAATTGAAGTAATTGATTTACGTTCAATTGTGCCATTTGATAAAGAAACAATTGTGAACTCCATTAAAAAAACGAACAAAGCAATTGTTGTGCACGAAGATAAAGTTCATGGAGGTTTTGGTGGCGAAATAGTTGCAACCATCATGGAAGAAGCTTTTGAATTCCTCGATGGGCCGGTTCAAAGAGTTGGTTCAACTTTTACACCAGTTGGATTCCATAAAAACCTTGAAAAAGCTATCCTTCCATATACAGATAAAATTATGGATGCTGCGAAAAAAGTCATTAAATACTGATAAAATTTATTGATATGAAAAAAACCGCATTGATATATAGTTTCAATTCAAATAAAACAAAACTAGCTGCAGAGAAGATTGCTGCCGAATTTGAAAAGGGAGAAGTTATAAAAGTAAATGCAGAAGAATTAGCTGAAGAGGAATTCATTGCTTTTGATAATTATATACTGGGTGTACCTACCTGGTTCGATGGTGAGTTACCTAATTATTGGGATGAGTTTGTACCCGCTTTGGAGGATTTAAACTTAAAGGGAAAAACATTTGCAATATTTGGATTAGGTGATCAGAAAGGTTATCCTGAAAATTTTGCTGATGGTATTGGTATTATGACAAACATTCTTGAAAACTGTGGGGGAAAGGTGATAGGAAGTACTTCAATTGATGGCTATTCGTATGAATCATCGGCTGCAGTTCGTGATGGAAAGTTTATGGGACTGGTATTAGACCAGGAAAATCAGGCACGGATGACCAAAGAAAGGATTAAAAAATGGGTGGAAAAATTAAAAAAAGATTTCAAATAATAAATAAGCTATCGGATACGGGGGCTGCAGAATAATTTGTGGCCACTGTTTTTTGATATTGCCATATTATTTTAGATAAATTATAATAAAAGTGTAAAGCACACAGTATCAAACAGGTCAACTATCAATTTTTTTTTATCACCACCAATATTCCATGATGAATATGTTAGGTAGCAAATGACTATTCAACCATATTACCAGTGAATTTAATTTGTAAACTTTTCGGCTAAATTTTTAATTGGAGTAAAATAAGTACGTATCAACATCCAATTGGTATCGCTGGAATTAAGCAATCCGATAATTTCACTTTTATATTTACTTATTGAATGACTAATCGCCGGAGCTGAAATACTTTTAGGTTTTATATTTCTTGCTATAGTATTTATTGTAATAGGCTCTTTTAAAGCCCTTGCTATCTGAGCTGCTTCTTCATAACGTTGCAGAAAACCAGCTGCTTTCTGTTGCTTTTTTGTTTTAGGATTGCTTTCATCCTTATTG
>JABMQB010000443.1 GCA_013203525.1 Mariniphaga sp. | reverse complement strand
CATATAAAACTCCGAATCTGATTATTTCTGCTGCCCTTCTGGGAATTGTCATTTTGATAAGACCAACAAACGCAATCATATTTCTTATTATTCCTTTTGTCTCAGGGAGTTTTGAAAACCTGAAAAAAGGAATCAAGGCAGCTATTAAAAACTATAAAATAACAATTATAAGCTTTTTAATCTTCATTGCCATTATTGCAATTCAATTAATAATTTATAAAATTCAAACCGGGAATTTTTGGGTATATTCTTATAAAGGCGAAGGATTTAATTTTACGAATCCTCAAATAATTAATATTTTATTCAGCTATCGCAAAGGATTATTTATTTATACTCCATTATTATTCGTATCGCTTACAGGAGGATATTTTTTGTTTAAATACAGTAAATACCAGTTTTGGTTTTTATTTATTTTCCTTTTTATTTTAACATATTTGCTTTCATCATGGTGTCAGTGGTATTATGGTGGAAGTTTTTCATCAAGGGTTTATATTGAATATTATGCATTGTTTGGGATTTTACTTGGAATTGCTATCAAAAATATCAGGGATAGATTTATTCAAAAATTTTACATAATTTTAATTTTAGCATTGATACTTTTTTGTCAGATACAAACATATCAATACCGGTATGCTCATATTCACTGGTCGGAAATGAATAAAGAAAAATACTGGAAAACATTTCCCGGTCCAAATAAGATCATTAAAAACATCAAAGAATTTCTGGATAAAGCAAAAAACTAATTAACTTTAGATTAGTATAAGTAATTAAGGATGTGTAATAAAATAATATTCTGTGTTTTTTTTAAAAATTTCACAAAAAATATCTTTTTTTAAAGGAAGTTTATTTTTTAACCAATCATCCAATAAAGAGATATTTACTGAAAGTTCATTGATCAAATAGTCGTAAACGTCTTCGGGTTTGGTTCCATAATAATCACTTGCTCCGATACCGCACTCAAAAATAATAATTGGTTTATTTTTTAAAATGGTTTTTTTTGCTCCTTTCAAAACAGCAAATTCTCCGCCTTCAACATCAATTTTTATAAAATCAATTTTTACAGAATCGGGTATAATGCTATCAAGGGTTTTTAGCTGTACTTTAATTTCCTGTATTTTCGGATTTTTAATATCATATTTCCTTATTAGGATTCCGCTGTAAGCAGGTGCATTTTTAACAAATTGAAATGTTGTTTCGCCCTTATGATCACTTAAAGCAAAAGGAAAAATATTGTTTAATTTTAAGTATTTTAATTTTAACTTATCATAAAATTCAGGTAAAGGCTCAAAAACAAAATGCCCCCCATTAGGTGCATATTGCAAAATCAAATCCAGGATTTCACCTTTATGACAACCAACATCAATACATATTGAACCGGATTTTACAATTTTAGAGATAACCCGTTTTGTAAGACGGTCGTATTTTAAATTTCTTGTTAAATCAATATGTAGTTTATTTAAGCTTTTTCTAAGAAGTTCTTTTAATATCATGCTGAATAATATTCTATAGTCTGTAAAACGTCAAACGTCAAACATCAAACGTCAAACTATCCTTTAGTATGCTCTTGCAAATACAACTCTTTGTTTTGAAGGCTTGCCAGTATATATACATTTTCCTTCTTCGTGCAAATTTTCTACAGGAATAGTACGAATGGTTGCTTTTGTTTCATCTTTTATTTTTTGCTCGGTTTCGGCTGTACCATCCCAATGAGCCAGAATGAATCCTCCTTTTTCAATTCTTTCTTTAAATTCATCCCATGTATCTATTATAAATGTATTATCTTCTCTGAACGATAATGCTTTTTGAAACAGGTTTGATTGTATTTGCTTTAATAAATTTTCAATTTTATTTTCAATATCTGTAATTTGCAGAACTTCTTTTTCAAGAGTATCTCTGCGGGCAACTTCAATAGTTTCATTTTCCAAATCTCTTGGTCCGATTACCAATCTTACAGGAACACCCTTGAATTCGTATTCAGCAAATTTCCAGCCGGGTTTGTGTGTATCCCTGTCATCATATTTTACACTAATTCCTTTTTCCTCTAATAATTTTTTTATTTTATTCGCTTTTTCAGATATAAGGTCCAGATGTTCTTTTTTCTTATAAATCGGGATAATTACAACCTGTATCGGAGCTAATTTTGGTGGAAGCACCAAACCGTTATCATCAGAGTGAGCCATTATTAAAGCACCCATAAGGCGTGTTGAAACGCCCCAGGAAGTTGCCCAAACATATTCCAGTTTATTTTCTTTAGTAAGGAACTTTACATCAAAAGCTTTTGCAAAATTTTGACCTAAGAAATGTGATGTTCCTGCCTGCAAAGCCTTTCCGTCCTGCATTAAGGCTTCGATGCAATAAGTCTCAATAGCTCCGGCAAATCTTTCATTTGGCGACTTGGTGCCTCTAAGCACCGGAACAGCCATCCAGTTTTCGGCAAAATCAGCATATATATTTAATATCTTTTCGGTTTCCTCAACTGCTTCTTCTTTTGTTGCATGAGCTGTATGCCCTTCCTGCCATAGAAATTCGGTAGTTCTTAAAAACAGTCTTGTGCGCATTTCCCAACGAACCACATTCGCCCATTGATTAACCAGTATCGGTAAATCACGGTATGATTGAATCCAGTTTTTATATGTATCCCAGATAATAGTTTCTGATGTTGGCCTGACGATTAATTCTTCTTCAAGTTTGGCATCCTCATCAACAATAATATCTTTCCCGTCTTCAGAAAGTTTTAATCTGTAATGTGTTACAACAGCACATTCTTTTGCAAAACCTTTAACATGACTTGCTTCCTTATTAAAAAATGACTTAGGAATAAATATCGGGAAATATGCATTCTGATGCCCTGTATCCTTAAACATCTTATCTAAAGCAGCCTGCATTTTTTCCCAAATAGCAAAGCCATAAGGTTTTATAACCATACATCCTCTAACCGCTGAATTTTCGGCTAAATCAGCTTTAATCACAATATCATTATACCATTGTGAATAGTTTTCTTCTCGGGTTGATAAATTTTTCGCCATATTAAATCTTGGTATAGTATTTGCTTATTTCTTAAATGTAATTTTAATAAACAGCAAAAATAATAATAATAATGTATTCTAAAACACATATAATAAATATAAAATTTT
>JABMQB010000442.1 GCA_013203525.1 Mariniphaga sp. | reverse complement strand
CCTCTACCATTGAGCTATCACGGATTAATGCAAGGTGGATAGTGAAATGAGCCTTGCCTGTTCCGGTCGGCGATTAATAACTTTGGCGGAATTTAATTGGAGTGTTATAATAGGCTTAATATTTAGGATGCCTTTTGCAATCTGCTTTAAATTTAAAGAGAAGAGTTTACAATTTGAAAAACATCATTATAGTCAATTTTAAGGAAATTGAATTTCCCATCTAACTTTCCGTAACCGATAATAAACTAATTTTAAAGTCTCAATTAACTCTTTTTCTTTGGGCAAATCTCCAATAACCAGTTCACTAAATGTCGTTTTATATGGAGATTTAATATTTTCCCAGGTTATTTCGGGTTGGCTAAATATTGTAGCTTCGGCAGGATGTGTTTTTAACCATTCGTTATTGTTTTTATAGCTAATAACATCATCATTACCAACTGTAATCATCATTTTATCAAAACCGTCACTTTCAAAGTATGCTCTGATTTCTTCATTTTTTAACATCATGTGAATGTCATAAATATGACGAATTTTATTGGACAAACTTTCATACGGATTTTCCAGCAAAGAAAACCGGGCAAGACTCATTATTTTTTCCGACAAGGTTCTTTCCTTGCTTAATACAGGGAGTTCAAAAGGTTCCAAACCATATTCTTTTACCAATTCTTTTTGATTGTTTTCAATCATCATATCAGCAACATAGCAATTTATGGTTTCAGTTGTAAACGGCTCAGAACTTCCAAGCCAGGTGGCTTCAAAAATAACCTGTTCACGAACCTGTCCGAAATTACCCTTAAAAGTTTTTTCATATTGGTGCACCGTTTTTCGAATATTTCCCCGTTTGTTTGTTATTTCAGGAATATCTATCTCCGGCATAACTGATTCTACAATTTTTCCAACAGTCCTGATTTTTTTCTTTAACCGGTTGTCATTTTCTCCCTCATGACGAAGAACTACCACATCGATATCTTCTGAAAATCGTTCGATTAACCGGTAACATTTTGAAAGTGCAGTCCCCCCTTTAAAAACAACTTCTTTAGCCATTTCTGAATGAAATATATGATACAAAGCAAAAGTCACCCAGTAATCTTTTTCAATGTAAATTTCAGGAATTCCTTTTATTTGAGATGTAGCCAAAACAGCATCCCGAAAAAGTTCTTTGTTTTCGTGTAATCTCATTTTATATTCCAGTTTGGTGCAGTCTCCAATAGTTCTTTGTTTATTCCGAAATTGTATGTTGTAAGTGGATTTACACTTTGTTTTAAAGAATTGTTTTCCAATCCCGTAATATCAGTAAGCAGTGCTCCCAGAAATGTACGGACACGAGGTGGGTACTGAAGTGCAAAATTTATTAACCTGTTGATTTCCTTGCCGGTTATACTTCTCAATTTATTCTGTAAAAAAAGGATTCCCCCTTTTTTATCCAAATCAGGGATTTTTGTAAAGTCTTTTAATACATCCAAAATTTCGAGGAGATAGTAATTTTCTTCGGTTACATCCACATAGCTTTTTACCGGTTTGGCTTTAATGCTGCCAGAGCTAATATATATCCGTTTGCTCCGGCTTGCAATTTTAACCGTTTTGGGTACTTGTGTTGTCAACCCTAAATTATTATACAATGCTGTTCCGGTTATGTAAGCATTTCGCTTACCCTGCTCAAACAGGTATGGTTTTATTATTTCAGTTTCAGATGGACGTAATTCGCCAAAAACCGTTTTTTTGGGTTTATAAAAAACCCCGGTTGTTACCCGTTTTATTATTCCTTTTCCGATTAAGCGTTCAATAGCTTTTGTTGCTGCACCATATTCCTTTGCTTCTATATCTAATTGCTGATATTTAAACGTAGTACCTTCGGGCATCCGTTTTATTTTTCTTTCTATTTTCTTTGCTACTTTCATGAGTAAAACCAGTATCTGTTCTGTACTCACAAAAGTAAGTATTTAAAATAGATTGTCAAGTATATTGCGCAAAATACTTGACATCGTCATTATCAATAGTATGGTTAATTGTAATTGAAATAGTGGTGTAGTGGTGGTGTAGTACAATATTCTACATTCGGGCATTTAAAAATATAATAATTATGATTTTTCAGTTTGATAATCGCCACTTATTAGTTTCGGCATCTTGCATTATTACTCCTTCATCTTCTAGTTCACGCAATATTGCATTGACCCAGAATTGTTGTCTACCAGATGTTACTTTCTTTTTATTTCCCCAATCCATGCCGCACTCCCGAAAAATTACAGTTTGCTTTAGCCCTGATTCTCTTGCCTTACATTCCGGATTTTGTTTTATAAAATCAAAAATTAATTCTTTGATTTTATTTCGAAGCTCAATTCCTTCTTGAAAATGATTTTTCATATTTTAATTACTTAAACAAAGAGAAATTAAATAGTTATTTATTTGAATTCTATGTTATATCATCCTCAAATGACTCACCTTCCGGTAACTCTAAAGCTTTAACTGCCTGAATAGCATTTCCGGCAATACCTTTAATTGAGCCGTACATATCAATGGTATTGGTAATTACCTTTTCCAATTGTTTTTCCCGCTGTTTCCAGATGCGTTGCATTGAACGTTTTTCTCCTTCAAGGTCAGCTTTCATTTGAGAAAAACCCTCAACAATTGCTTCCACTTGCATTCGAAAAGTATTGCTTGTCAAATAATCATAAAGCATGTGCATTTTGTCGCCCTTATTTTCCTGGGAACTAACCGCCATACTTAATTGCACAATGGACTCTCTAATTACAGCACAAAGTCCTTTGAATTCTTCATAATTACATATCCAAATACCATCTTTTAACCCCATTCGATACATATCAGATGGCATAACTTCAGTTACCAACACACCAATATTGGCTCCTTTGTCCCTTATATCAGCCTTGAATTTCTCAATCCAACTGGGTTGAAAATCTTTGGTTCGTTTGCTCTCGTAATAAATTGCACCACAATTCTGACGAGCCCGAGTATTTACAATTTGAATACAATCTCCCCCTCGTGCACCTTTTTTAATTTCTTCAATCGAATCTAACGGAAATTGAGCAGCCAACCATTCTTCAATTGCAAGTTCCTGAACTTCTCCCTGTAATTGCATAGAACCCTGTTCCTGTTTGCGTTTCATTTCTTCAGTAAGATTTTTCTGGTCTTCCAATTGTTTTTGCAGTT
>JABMQB010000441.1 GCA_013203525.1 Mariniphaga sp. | reverse complement strand
TTTTTTAACTTTCTTGGTAGAAGAAGAAAAGAACCCTCAACTCCGGGTAAAATAGCCTGGGGAATGCTTATCTCGGCCCTTTCGTGGTTTGTTATGGTAGTTGCTGCAGTGGTTTCGGGCAATGGAATCGACAAAGCTTCTGTGGCATGGTTGTTTGGCGTTTACGGGGTAATTACCATTGGAGAGCTTTGCTTAAGTCCAATGGGCCTGTCATTGGTGTCGAAGTTAGCTCCAAAACGAATTGCTGCTTTAATGATGGGAGGTTGGTTTTTGTCAACAGCTATTGGAAATAAACTTTCTGGAGTACTTTCGGGGATGTGGGATCTCTTCGAAAAGAAATCGAATTTCTTCCTAACCAATGCCCTTTTAACTGCAGGTGCATTTATAATAATTCTACTCATGCTTCCTTGGTTAAAAAAAGTTTATAACGAACATGTTGGTGAAGGTAAATAATATAGGTTTCCTTTAATGAGATGCAAGGTATCTGATTGCTAACAACTCCAAACCATCTTCATAATTTGTTGCCTGGTTTCAGCAGCCCTTATTTTCTTAATAATTAAACAACTCGAAAGGCTAACAAAATAGTTTCAATAAACTTGTATTTTAAGGAGTGGCAATTGCTGCTCCTTTTCATTTGCAATAATCCAGAATTATAAAAGTTATTACTTTTGATCAATTAACAGAAAATTCATGAAGTTCGTTTTTTATATTCTATCCACTTTTCTATTGTTAAACTGTAGTCAGTCTAATAAAATAATCATAAGAGATGATTTTAAGCCATTTTTCGATGAATATGAAGTTGAAGGCTCATTCCTTTTACTTGATATGCAAAAATCGGAATATCCAGTTTATAACATACGAAAGATGCAATAAATCATTTCTTCCGGCATCGACATTTAAAATCCTTAATTCGTTAATTGGATTGGAAACGGATATTATTACCGATGAGAATTTTATTATTCCATGGGATAGCATTACAAGGCAAGTACCTGCCTGGAATCAGGAACATATTATGGCTTCTGCATTTAGCAACTCCGTTGTCCCCTGGTATCAGGAACTTGCCCGAAGAATAGGTGTTGAGAGGATGACACTATGGGTAAACAAAGCAGGTTTTGGCAAAATGGAAATAAGCAAAGAATCGTTGGATCATTTCTGGCTTTATGGAAATTCACGGATTACACCCTTACAGCAAATGGAGTTTCTTGAAAAGTTTATAACCAATGAGCTCCCATTTTCAGAAAAAAGTATGGAAACGGTAAAAAAGATTTTTGTCATTGAAAAAAACGATAGATATATTCTCAAAGGGAAAACAGGTTGGGCAACAATGGATGAAAAAAATATAGGTTGGTTTGTTGGCTATCTTGTAAAAGGAAATTCAAAATACATTTATGTTTTAAATGTTGAAAGTGAAAACGAAGACACAACCCTCTTTATAAAAAGCCGCGAAGGGATTACACGAAACATTCTGAAATATTTAACTCTTATGTAGTTTTAAGCCCAGTGAATTCCCCAAATATCGGTAAAAAAATAAATTACAAAGAATAAAACTACCAGTAACAGGAATATTATAAAACCCAGCATAAACCGTTTAACATTCTTATTTGCCCTCTCAACTTTTTGGGCTTTTATGATTCTTCCAATTTTATCAACCAGCCTGTCAAGTGTCGCTTCATCTTTTACAATATAATCGTAGGCACCGTAACGCATTGTGTTAACTGCAATCTCCATACTACTTTGTCCTGAAAGGAAAATAAATTCTGTGTCAGGATAATGCTTTTTTCCCCGTTTTAAAACCTCAATACCATTTAAGCCTTCTAAAAGATAATCCTGGATAACAATATCAGGTTTGGCTTTTAGATTTCTAAGACAATCTTCACCATTAAAAAAAGATTTAATATTGGAAAAACCTTTCTTCTCAAGAAAATTTACAATTAGTTTGTTGTAGATTTTATTATCTTCAACAACATACATTAAAGGATTTTTTAAGCTGCCCATATCGTATAACTTTATACTATTCAACGGATAAAGATAAAAAAAAATCTGCAAGCTTTATTATTCATTTTATTATTCGTTTTTAATGCAAATAGTTATTTTTATAAATTGATAAAATCTAAAATTATGAAACTAATATTATTGCTATTACAAGTGCTCTTTCTTTTTGCACAATGTACACAAACTCAAAAAAAATCTGTAACCGAAAATCTTGTTGGTCAAAACAAGGTAAAAATTCTGATTGACACAGATGCCAATAACGAATTGGATGACCAGCATGCCCTTGCATATTCTTTTTTAAACAGTGATATATTTGATATTGTAGGCATTACAGTAAACAATACATACAATGGAGAGGGTATACAAGGACACTATGATGAAGCATTAAGGATAATAAAACTTTTTAACCTCGAAGATAAAATGCCATTAAAAAAGGGTGCAACCGGATCGTATGCAGATATTGCTCCGGATATTTCAAATCCTGAATTTGATGGTTTCGAAGCTGTTGATTTTATTATTGCTGAAGCTTTAAAAATGAACAATGAAAAGCTCATTCTAATACCGGTAGGCAAACTAACTAATATTACGCTTGCGATATTAAAAGAACCTAAAATAATTGATAAGGTAAAAGTTGTTTGGTTGGGAGCAAATTATCCTGACCCAGGCGAATATAACCTTGACAATGACACGACTTCTGTGAATCCGGTAATTGAATCGGGTGTTGAATTTGAAATGGTAACTGTTCGCTACGGATTACCATCGGGAACTGCCGCTGTTACAGTTACACTTGATGATATTAAAGAAAATGTTGCCGGAAAAGGACCAGTTGCAACACAGCCAATTATTGGAAGGCATGGTGGTGAATTTAAAATATTTGGCAATTATTCGGTTAATTTATTCGAACATATCGATATGCATGGAAATCCACCGACAAGAGCTTTGTTTGATATGGCTGCAGTAGCCATTGTAAAAAATCCCGATTGGGCAGAAAAAGTTGAAATACCGGCACCTAAACTTGTTGGAAATGGCTGGATTGACCAAACGGAAAATTTAAATAAAATTTATTATTGGGAGAATTTTAACCGGGATGTTATTGTGAACGATTTTTTCCAGCTACTAAAAAATAATAATTTAGAATAACATATCTTACTTTTAAAAGACAGACTTAATTATTAATCCTTCCTTTTACTGATTAATGTTATCCAGTTTTCGCTTCCCTGGATTTTGATGTGAAGCTGTTTCCCTCCTCCCACAGTTTTTTCATCTTGAATTTCTCCCGTATTAATATTCATCCAAATCTGCTGAAACTGAAAATCATAAGAAGTTAAATCCAATTTAATCTCACCACCACCTGGAAAATACAGAAGGTATTTTTCGCCTTCTTTAAACGCCAGATAAGCTTCATTTTCTTCTCTATCCAGAAGTAAATGATTTCCTGGTTTAAGATCCCAAAACCTGACAACCGACTCAATCTGCCTGGCAATTTTTATTGAGTTTATTGATAATTCCGATAATCCAAATCCGGAAGTAGGCCTGTGAAAACGTGCCGATGCAACCCCACCTAAAACATGTTGCCACCATCGTTCTAATCCATCCTGTGAATTTCCATGCCGCCCTCCGTCTGAGCCATAAGTTTTAACCGTATTTAATGGTCGGCGATTTGACGAAATGTAATTACGTACCCATTGAAAATTATCCCAGTGTTCCTGCCCTTTTTTCTGGTTGTTTTGCGATACATCGCAGAAAGAATAACGCTCAGGATGGTCAAATGTACGTTTATGTTCTTTTGATTTTAAATCCCAATTATCCCACATCTCCGTAACACACACACTAATTCCTGCTTCTTTGGCTTTTGTTAAAATTAATTCAGCCCAAAAAATTGCCCACTCCTCTTCGGCTGCAGTTTCATTATCCATACAATACAAAACGTGATTAAATTCTGACGAAATAGAAAACATCTTTTCCACAAACATTTTCTGATATTTCATCAATACTTCATTATTCTTTTGTTTTGGTGTGCTAAAGAAAAATGGTTGTTTATTTTGTGCAGGATGGTCTGGATATTCTAAGGCAAACCCCGACTCTTCTTCCGAATAATTCACATTGTTTTTTGGATTGTATGGTTGAGAAGGCCAGTTTTCTCGTGAATAATCGAACCTGTCCCATATTTCAATCTGAACAATAATATCCCGTTTTTTTGTCTCCCTTAGAAAAAATTCAAATCGTTCAAAATATTTTTCATTTAATTGTTCAAGATCATACTTCCCGTTATCGAGTAGAAAAAACGGATAAAGTTCAAATCCTTTGTCTTGACGATCACTCATGGTATTTCGCACATAATTTGCTCCGATGTCTTTCATGGAATCTAAATGCAGAATCAGGATTTCAGCAGGCCATTGAAAAAGGTTATCATCGCTACTTGCTCCTAACAACAAAACGGGTTCATTTTTATATTGCCAAAACCATGGATTTTCTAACCAGGGTTGAATTCGATTTCTGTCGTTACTCTTAAAACTAAATCCCGCAAAAAAAATAACAATAAGAATAATATGCAACATCAATTTTATTTTCATTTTATAATCCTTTTAATGACGATAAATAATTGTCAAATAGTAATTAATAATCCTTGTCGATTTCTTCCATAAAACCACCTAACTTTTTCTGATAGTGTGTTTTTATATTTTTCAAATCTAAGAATACAGCTATCTATAATTTCATTTTAGAATATGTTTTATAATATTTAGCACCTAAATAAATTAATTCCAGTTTCCAGACACAGCTCAAATTAAAATATACATTATTTGCATATATAATAAATTTGTTTTTAATTTGTCGACTGATTAGTCGGTTTAGCATGAAAGATAAAAAAGAGAAAATACTGAAAACCTCGTTAAAACTCTTTGTTGAAAGAGGTTTCCACAACACACCTACTTCACTAATTGCAAAAGAGGCGGGTGTTGCAACCGGAACATTATTCCATTATTTCAATACCAAAGAGTTATTAATAAATACTCTATATCTGGAGGTAAAAGACAATATGATGGTTGATTTAACCAGCAATCTTGATAATCAGGAAACTATTAAAGCTAAAATGAAACAAATTTTCATGAACTCACTTTCATGGGCATTTAATAAACCTGAACAACAATTGTTTTTTATGCAGTACAGCCATTCTCCATTCATCGATCAATTAACTCGGCAGCAGGGAATGCAAAGGTTTAACAAAATTTTTGATATTATAGAAGAAGGGGGGAAAACTGATGTCCTTAAGAATATTTCAACCGAAATGTTGTTCGAGATTGCTCAGGGTTTGATTAACGGGTCGATAAAATACTTCAAGGAAAACAAAGAGTATTTTGAAAATAAGGAAACACTTGAAAATGCATTCCTTACATTTTGGGATGCAATTAAAGGATAAAAAAATTTAATCACAAATTCGACTGATTAGTCGGTTTTGAAAATTCTATTTATATAATTTAAAAGCAATGAAAACAATTAACAAAACAAAACCGGTATTAGTAACCGGAGGAACAGGCTACCTGGCATCATGGGTAGTAAAACAACTTCTAGATGAGGGGTTGCAGGTAGAACAACTGTCAGAAACAAATCAAATGTTGAGAAATATCAACATCTACTTGATATTGCATCAAAAAGTTCAGGCACACTTGAAATTTTTGATGCAGATTTAACAATCTCCGGTTCATTTAATGGCGCAGTTAAAGATTGTGAGTTAGTAATACACACAGCTTCTCCATTTAAAATAAGAGGAATTAAAGATCCAATGGAAGAGTTGATAAAACCAGCATTGGACGGAACAAGGAATATCCTTCAAACAGTTAATGAAACTGACTCAGTACAAAGGGTTGTACTAACTTCATCGATGGTTGCTATATATGCCGATAGCTGTGACCTGATAAATACAAAAGATGGGATTTTTACTGAAAAACACTGGAACAAAACAAGTTCAGTAAACCACCAGCCCTACCCACATTCAAAAACTCTGGCGGAAAAAGAAGCGTGGAAAATTGCAAATGAACAAAATCGCTGGGATCTTGTAGTTATCAATCCAGGATTTATTTTAGGCCCTTCATTAAGTAAACGTACCGACTCGACCAGTGTAAATCTAATGTTGGAATTGACCTCAGGAAAATTTAAAACCGGTGTGCCGGCAGGTACACATGCAAACGTTGATGTTAGAGATGTAGCAAAAGCCCATATACTTGCAGGTTATACTCCAACGGCAAGTGGACGACACATTGCAGCTTCACACGAAGGCGATTTTCTGGATATCGCAAAAACCATAAAAACCAAATATCCATCTTTACCGCTTCCAAAAGGATACGTGCCTAAATGGTTGTTCAAATTGATAGCTCCAAAAATTGGTTTTTCAAGGAAGTATGTTGCAAACAACGTAGGTTATAATATCAAATTTGATAATTCGTATATTAAGAAAAATCTGGGAATAGAGTTTATGCCTTTTGAAAAAACAATTCATGATTTTATGGATCAACTTATTAACGACGAATTAATTAAAGTAAAATGAAATTAACAGCTAATGTTGTAGGAGCAACCGGGCTGATTGGCAATCAACTTGTCCGGTTGCTACTTAAAAATGAAAAGTTTGAAAAAGTCAGGATATTTGTACGTCGCGATACCGGAATTCAACACCCTAAACTCGACCAGCAAATAATCGACTTTCGAAACAAAAAAACATGGAAAGATCAATTAACAGGCGATGTTCTTTTTTCTGCATTGGGCACAACCTTAAAACAAGCTGGTAGCAAAGAAAAAGAATATGAAGTTGATTTTATGTTTAACCTGAACTTTGCAAAAACAGCAAAAGAAAATGGCATTTCTAATTATGTATTGGTTTCTTCAATTGGGGCTGATTCAAAATCCCGGATTTTTTATACCCAAATGAAAGGCGAACTGGATGATGCTATTGCTCACTTAGAATTTAAAAATCTGGCTATTCTACGACCATCGTCACTTACCGGTGACCGTGAAGAAAAAAGAATGATGGAAGTTATTTCAATTCCTGTTGCAACTTTTCTTACAAAATTCTTCATGAAAAAATATCGCCCAATTAAAGATGAAATTGTTGCTCAGGCAATGATTAATGCGGTGATACATCCCAATCCGGAAATAACAATTTGGGAAGGGGATGAAGTTTTTAAATTAGCAGAGAACTAAATTCATAATTATATGTTTTACTTCAAACAAAATATAAAAACATGTATACTGGATTATTACACTCATAATATGTTTCGCTGGTTGATATTAATTGTAGCTATTATCACAATTGTCAGTGCTTTTATTGGATGGTTTGGAAAAAAAGAATGGACAAAAAAAGATAATCTTTTTGGATTGCTATTCACTATTTTTATCGATTTGCAATTTTTAATTGGAATAGCATTGTATGCGTTCTACAGTCCTATAGTAAAAGCTGCTTTTAACGATTTTGGTGCAGCCATGAAAAATGCTGATTTACGGTTTTACGCCGTTGAACATATTTTAATGATGGTTATTGCCATTATTGTGATTCACATTGGGAGGGCAAAATCTAAAAAAGCATCAACTCCTGTAAAACAACACAGGGCAGCTGCAATTTTCTTTACAATAGGAATAATACTTATTCTTGCTTCAATTCCATGGAGTAGGGCTTTGATGTAAAACTCAACGGTCATGGTGCGCCTGTCGAACCATGATCAAATCTAAATTCATCCTTCGACATGCTCAGGATGACATTCTACTAATCCGATGAAAGTATTTTCTATTCCGACAATAAATCATTCGCCGCCAGCACAAGAAACATAAAATGTGTAGCACCACCACCCATTACATATTCGGTTTGCTGCCAGAAATAAGGCCATTCTTTTAATTCAGGAAAATCAGGACGGATAATACCTGTTCCTGAAACAACTCCACCAGGGATAAACGACCTGTCGGCGCGGTTAATTCCATAAGCCTGAGTAACTGATCGTGATCCAACACCTGATGCAAATGAAGAAGTATTTTCTCCGGGATGATTTCCTAATACAAAATTTAAAGCATTCAACATTACATCTTTATCAAACATATCCGGAAATGTTTTATGCAGAAAATACTGGCGCATACCAAATTCCTGGATTCCCCAGCCATCGCCCCATACCTTAATTTGATATGGAACACCAAAGGGATTTTGTTTTTGCTGTCCATCAATCCTTTCGCTTAACTGATTAAAGCCTTCCATAACAACAGCTTTAAACTCCTCATCTTTACACCTGTCAAAAATTCGTGCGATAGATGGACCTGTTTGATTCAGGCTTCGTGCAATATTATCTTTCTGGTCAAAAATATCTTTCTGAAATTTAAGATCATTTGTTGTAAGCAATAACTCGGCTGCGGCATTAATTTTACCAGATGCGCCTCTTCGTGATTCAGCCCTTTCAATATCATATAATTCTGTTGCTACTTTCAAACAACGTAAGGCAAGTTCATCATCATATCCTTTTAATACACGTGCCGCAGCTGCCAATGCCTGAATTGATGTATAAATACGGCCAATATTTTCCTGAGTAAAAACCCAGCGGTCGTCCAGTTTCCCCGACTCGGTTGCTGTCCTTTCATTTTCGCCCAATGCCGGATTATATTTTAAATCATCAGTCATTGAAGTAGCATCGCCCAA
This sequence comes from Mariniphaga sp., assembly GCA_013203525.1. Classification (GTDB taxonomy): domain Bacteria; phylum Bacteroidota; class Bacteroidia; order Bacteroidales; family Prolixibacteraceae; genus JABMQB01. Next base: position 1,466 of record JABMQB010000441.1, on the reverse strand, counting down.
CATAACATACTGGCGTAAATCATTACAAATAATTCCACGGAAAAACTGGCCAACACCTTCATATCCTCCAAGAATTGCTAAAACACCATGCTCTATTTGCTGTAAGACATCCGGCTTCCCATCAGGTAAGTGAATCTCAACAATTCTGCTTTCCTGATCAACTGAGGTTTGATCCCAATTAACACCAAATTCTTCATATGCCAAAGCAAGTGTCCAAACAGTTTTTGACTGTGATTCAACACGTAGGTCATAATCTCCGGCATCGTGCCAGCCACCCACATTCAATCCTGGAACCTGGCCAAGAGGCTCATGGTCATTTAGAGTTGAAGACCCCTGTATATACCCGTCAAAATGATTTGTATCCAAAGGAGCCATTAAAGCATCATCCATATGGCAGAGGTCGTGCCATACACGGTACCCTTCATTAATTCGCATGTGGCACATTTGTACCGGCAGGTAATATTCAAGTGTTGGTTGCCATACATGACGTTCATAAATGTCATTATCAATTTTAAAAGGTTCAGTTGTATAATCCCCATATTTTACCTGATAGAGTCCTGGCTTTTTAACATCTGAAAAATCAAACTGATAATAATTAAAACGAAGGTATTTTCCCCATAGTTCAGGAGCACCAGACTGAACAGTTTCGTATCCTCCATTTTCTGAAAGGCGAATTAATGAAACATCCTGTATATTGGTTTCCAATTTATCCAATTCAACCGAAGCAATTTTATCCTGGTTTGTATGATATCCAACCTGGCTTACATGTACCACAGGTTTTTGTTTAAAATTCTCAACTACAATTGGTTCAAGTACCCATTCAATTGCACCTTTTGAAGCACCTGAAGGAACTTCGGACCGGACAACAAACCACCCATTATTATGATAAAACCTTCCATCGAGTAATTGCAAATCCGATTTTAGGCTAGTAATTACTATTGTTTGTTCAGCAACATCGGGAGCTATTGTTAGTTTTTTACCCATGGCAATTGGGAATGCCTGCCAGTTTCCATCGGCATCTTTTTGCATGGGACCATTTGCCTGAAGTGGGAAAATACCAGACTTCCCATCCATATACCACGATTTACCAAATAATAATCCCGGATATAATTCAAGGTTAAATCCAACTTTCCCAATCCATTCTTCAGGAAGTGGTTTTTCTAAATCTACAACAATGCGAAAATTTTTCCCTTCACCAAATACCCTTACATTATAGCTAAAATCCAAATCGGGATAAAACAATGGATTAAATCCTTTTCTATCTTTTCTTTCATCAGGAAAAGAACAATTTACTCTTATTTCATTATCATCAGGAAAAACCTGACGTTCCCCAACTTTAGGAATTGGTTGCCATTGCCCCGGTGTTGGTTCCAAACGGATATCACCGTTTGTGGCAACACGTGTTCCATTCTGAATTATTACAATCGCACCCTGGTGCCCTTCGGGATAAACATCATAAAACACCA
>JABMQB010000440.1 GCA_013203525.1 Mariniphaga sp. | reverse complement strand
GGTGTGCGAATATCTTTATAGATTATAAAAACAGATGATTCAGCATTAAAATCACGGATGTATTTTGCCTGTTTTAAGCTTGTTCCGCAACAAAAGTTTGAGCAATATGGAAGATGTTTGTCGTCTCTTGAACCGGCACACTGAATAAACAAAACGCTATTAACCTGCTTACCATCAGAAGGTCTGACAATATTATTTTCTTTGGCAAGATGTTCCATCTCAACATTGGTAATTATATTTTTAAACCTGCCATAGCCAAATTCAGCTAATTTAGTCGCATCATAAGGTTTCCAGCCCGTTGCCATTACAATTGACCCTGCTTTGAAATATTTATCTTTGCCGTTTTGCGAAATCAATATTTCAAACATTCCGGGCTGCCCTGAAATCTCCTTAATTTCGGATGAAGTAAAAATATCAATATTATTTAACTTTTCAATTTCTGATATTTTCTCTGAAATTATTGGATTTTCCAATTGCTGATAAGGATATTTCTGTGGTAATTGTTTATAGAGATTATTTGCCCAACCTCCTAATTTATCTGATTTTTCAACAAGAAATATTTTATATCCTGCTTTAGAACCTTCAATTGCAGAAGTTATTCCTGTTATTCCACCTCCGATTACTAAAATATCTGATGAAAGATTTTCACCAATAAACGGTTCAGGATTAAGGATTGACAAGGTTTTTGCAATACCCATTCTTAGAGTATCCTCGGCAAGCATTTGTGTATTTTCATCATTAGGAGGATGACACCAAACAACCTGTTCCCGCAGGTTAACTCTTTCAATAATAAGGTCGTTTTCAAACGAAAATTCAGAAGTATTTACACGTGATGAGCAGGCAGCAATAACAACTGCATCAAGTTTTTTTTCAGCAATATCTTTTTTGATAATGCCAATACCTTCCTCATTACAAAGAAAAGAGTGCTTAATACAACATTCGGTATTGTATTCATTTTTTGCAATATTTGATAATGTATCAATATCAATACATTTGCCAATTTCACAACCCGAACATATATATACTCCTGTTTTTTTGTTCACGAATAAATTTTTGTATTCCCCGACTTATAAGTCGGATCTAGTTAAAAAACTTATTAATTAACTTAACTCTATTATACTTTTATCTTTTATCTTTTGTTTTTTATCTTCATTTGTTTTCCTGTATCGCTTTCAAAGCCATTCCTGTGGCATCTTTTAATGATGAGGAAACATCAAGCGGTCTTTTTGCACATGAAGCGGCAAAAATGCCATCTTCAAGTAATCCGGGTATTATAAATCCGTCATTATCATACTTTATTTTTTCAATATCAATTCTGTTTGGGACTATTCCTGTAGCCAATACAACCATATCAACTTCTTCTTTTTTTCTTATCCCTGTCATAGTATCCTCTGCTTCAATGATCAATCCTTTAGTATCAGGATTTTCATTTATCAATCCGACTTTTCCTTTTATAAGTTCAATATTTTTATCAGATTCTACTTTATTGAGAAAATCCTCGTTTCTGCCGCTAACTCTAAGGTCAATATAAAATATTTTAATTTTTGCTTCAGGGAGTTGCTCCCTGATATAAAATGCTTGTTTTAAAGTTGCCGAACAACAAACTCCCGAGCAATAGGGTAGATGGTTTTCATCTCTTGAACCTGCACATTGAACAAATGCAATGGTTTTTGGCTCTTTATTATCAGATGGACGTAAAATTTTACCGAGTGTTGGTCCGTTAGGTGCAGACAATCGTTCCATCATAACATTTGTAATGACATTAGGAAAAACACCGAAATTCATATTATCCAACTTAGTTGCATCATAAGGATACCAGCCCGTAGCAAAAACTATTGATGAAACATTTAATTGTAGCTGTTTGGAAGTAGCTTCAAGATCAATTGCATTATATTTACAAACTTCAATACATTTTTTGCAATCATTTTTTTTACAAACACTTTCATCAATTATATATTTCCATGGGAAAGCCATTTCGTGTGGAAGGTAGATTGCTTTGGTTTTATCCATTTCATAATTAAACTCATTAGTTCGTTCAACAGGGCAAACTTTTTCACATTCACCGCAAACAGTGCAATTATTTTTAACAAAAGCGGGTTTGGTTTTTAATGTAACAGTAAAATTACCTTTTAAACCTGATATATTTTCAATTATTGTTGAAGTAAAAATTGTGATCCCTGGATTTTGCTTTATCCTTTTGAAATTGATTTCAAGTCCGCAGTATGGTGGACAGAGCTTTGGAAAGTATTGATTCATCTTAACAACTCTTCCGCCAAGATAAGGAAGTTTTTCAATCAAAACTACTTCATAACCAACTTCAGCCACCTCAATAGCTGTTGTTATTCCGCTTATGCCTCCACCAACTACAAGTATTTTATTTTCCGGCATTTGATTATGTTATTTTTTTTCATCCCAATATAAAATAGGATTTACTTTTTCTTCTGCAATTTGAGAGTTAAAATTTTAGAATTTAGAATTCTATACACTAAATAATTGTCGATTTTAAAATCAAATCTAAAATCTAAAATCATAAATCTAAAATCCAATTACTCTCTCTCCACCAAATCAATCACATCCCTTTTACTCATTTCCCATTCATCAGTTTCTGGGTTCCAGCAGCAGTTGGCAAAGCATTTCC
>JABMQB010000439.1 GCA_013203525.1 Mariniphaga sp. | reverse complement strand
TATATGCTTAATTTAAAATCTGAAAATGGGTAAATATGTTTCCACGATTATAAAACAAATTAATTTAGATCCCGGTATCCGCGTAATTGCTAAAAAAATTATTGTCGGGAAAAGGATTACACCCGAAGATGCCCTGAAATTATATAACTGCAGTAATCTTGCACTTACAGGAATTTTAGCTACACATGTAAAAGAAAACCATAGCGGTAAAAATGTGTACTTTAATAAAAATTTTCATATTGAACCCACCAATATATGTGTAAACCATTGCAAATTTTGTTCATATCGAAGGCGACCAGAGCAAAAAGGTGCCTGGGAGTGCAGCATCGATGAAATAGTTGAAATGGTAAAAGACCGTTTATTAAAGGATGTTTCAGAAGTACATATTGTGGGCGGAGTACACCCCAACCGTGATATTTATTTCTATACTGACATGTTAAAAGCCATAAAAAAAGAAGCACCTCAATTACACATAAAAGCTTTTACCGCAGTTGAGGTAGATCAAATGTGTAAAATGGCAAATATCGATTTCCACCAAGGTCTTAATTTATTAAAAGAATCAGGGTTAGAATCAATGCCTGGTGGAGGTGCCGAAATTTTTGACGAGATATTGCGTGCTGAAATCTGCCCTGATAAAACATCTTCTACAGATTGGCTGAAAATTCATGAAGAAGCCCATAAAACAGGTATTCCAACAAATGCAACTATTTTATACGGATTAAAAGAATCGTATGAACACAGGATAGACCATATGAACCGCTTGCGTAAACTTCAGGATAAAACCAATGGTTTTAATGCTTTTATTCCATTAAAATTCAGGAGAGATAATAACCTGTATTCGCACATAAAAGAAACAACAGTTATTGAAGACCTGAAAAATTATGCTGTCTCCCGGATTTTTCTCGACAACATTCCGCATATTAAAGCTTACTGGCCAATGATTGGGAAAGAAGTTGCCCAACTTTCGCTATCATTTGGAGTAGACGACCTTGATGGCACCATTGATGATTCAACACGTATATATTCAATGGCTGGTTCAGAAGAACAAAATCCAAAGGCAACAACCAGCGAACTTATTGAAATGATTAAAGATGTTAATCTTCAACCCGTTTTACGCGATACGCTTTATAATATAATCGAAATCTATTAATAGGTATTTATTAGTTTTAATCCAGGTTATTATTGATTATTTATCCACAAACTTTTAAAAATGTTTAAATAAATGTTTCTGATACTATTTTTCATTTATTTTTGTTTTACAATGGATTGCCAATCAAAAAAACTATGAGTCTGAAAAAATTTCTTTTGAGCTACCACTTCTTGAAGAATCTGATTATTGCCGTTGTAATAGCCATATTATTGATTACTATTACTATGATTGGATTAAGAATTTACACACATCATGGCGATGGTTATCCGGTACCCAACTTAATTGGGCTGGATGAATCTGAAGTAATTGCGAAAGTGGAATCAGTAAAAATGAATTATCAGATTATTGATTCTGCATATATAAACAGCAGCGAACCGGGATGTGTAATTGACCAGGTGCCAAAACCTGGCTTTGAGGTAAAAAGAAACAGAACCATCCTTATCACGATCAATGCAAAAGCACCCGAACAAGTAGTGTTACCAAAATTACGTAACATTTCGTTCAGGCAGGCTCAGGTACTGATAGAAAATAGTGGATTGCAAATGGGTGAAATAAGTTATAAACCTTCAGAATTTAATACCCTTGTTTTAAGTGTTTTTTCTGATTCGATTGAAGTGTATTTAGGTGATATTCTTGAAAAAGGATCGACAATTGACCTGGAAATTGGGAAAGGATCAGGATTTGAAAAAACCTCGCTACCTGATCTGATTGGTTTAAAGATTAGTGAAGCACGGATGGTAATCACAGATGCTATGCTAAATCAGGGAGTTATTATATATGATGAATCCATATTATCACTGGAAGATTCAATAAATGCCCGATTGTGGAAACAGCTTCCTGATCCAAAAGTAACTCCAACAATTGAATTAGGAACTTCTATTGATATTTGGGTTACTATTAATGAAGATAAATTATTAGAAGCTATCGAAAACTAGATTATAATTTATTATGCAGGAAAAGCCTGTCGATTTTGACGATCTTGATGAAAGTGGTTTGTGGGAGCATTACCGTTTAAAAGTGGATGCGGGGCAGTCACCCATGAGAATTGACAAATACCTTTCAAACCGGATTGATAATGCATCAAGAAGTAAAATCCAGGCTGCTGCTGATGCCGGGAATATCCTGGTAAATAAATCGCAAGTAAAATCAAATTACAAAGTAAAACCTAACGACGATATCCAGATTGTAATGGATTATCCACGAAGGGAAATCGAAATTATTCCGGAAGACATTTCTCTGGATATTGTTTATGAAGACGACCAGGTAATTGTTATAAATAAACAACCCGGCCTTGTTGTTCATCCAGGGCATGGGAATTATACCGGAACTCTTGTTAATGCTCTCGCATACTATTATAAGGATTTGCCTTTGTTTAACTCCGAAGATCCGCGTCCGGGCCTGGTTCATCGAATTGATAAAGAAACATCTGGTTTAATGGTAATTGCAAAAACCGAATTAGCAAAAAATAAACTCAGCCTTCAATTTTATAATAAAACAACTCAGCGTAAATATCAGGCAATAATTTGGGGAAATCCTAAAGAAAAGGCAGGTACAATTTCTGGGAATATTGGACGAAGTCATTCAAACAGACAGGTTTTCACAGTGTTTCCTGAAGGAGACAATGGCAAACACGCCGTTACCCATTATAAACTAATTGAAGAGTTAGGCTATGTAAACCTTGTTGAATGCCAGCTTGAAACCGGGCGTACCCATCAAATTAGAGTGCATATGAAATTTTTAGGCCATCCGATTTTTAACGATTCAAATTATGGTGGCGACCAAATTCTACGAGGAACCACATTTACAAAATACAAACAATTTGTACAAAACTGTTTTAAAGTTTTACCCCGTCAGGCCTTACATGCTAAATTACTGGGATTTATACATCCAACAACAGGTGAAGAATTGATTTTTGACTCAGAATTACCAAATGATATGCAAATGGTTATTGAACGTTGGAGAAATTACATTGCTAACAGAGGATAAAAAAATAAGTGATTAAGGATTAATTTAAAAAAGAGATACAATGCGCAAACCCAACATAGCAGTAATTACCGGTGGCGACTCTTCAGAAATAGTTATTTCCATTGAAAGCGGTAAAAACCTTTTTAGTGCAATAAATTCAGAAATTTTTACACCCTGGTTGGTAAAAATGGAAAGGAAAAAATGGCATGTATTAAATTCCGATAAATGGATTGCCGATATAAATAAATCTGACTTCAGTTTTACTTATAACAACGAGAAAATTGTTTTTGATTATGCATATATCACAATTCATGGTACACCAGGTGAAGATGGTATTCTTCAGGGATATTTTGAACTTTTAAGAATTCCATATTCAACCTGCAATTTACACTCTTCTTCTTTAACCTTTAATAAGTGGTATTGCAATAATTACTTAAGGAATTTTGGAATTAAAATGGCTCAATCTTTAAAAATTACTAAAGGAGAAAATTTCGATCCTGAAAAAATAGTTGCCAAAATTTCTTTACCCATGTTTATAAAACCTAATGCCGGAGGATCAAGTTTTGGTATAACAAAAGTGAAGAAAATATCTAAAATTGAACCTGCTATAAAAAAAGCACTTGAAGAAAGCGATGAAGCTTTAATAGAAGAATTTATAGACGGAACCGAATTCACTTGCGGTTTGGTAAAATTAACAGACAAAGAATATATTTTCCCGGTTACAGAGGTTCTTCCAAAAAATGAGTTTTTTGACTTTGAGGCCAAGTACACTGC
>JABMQB010000438.1 GCA_013203525.1 Mariniphaga sp. | reverse complement strand
CCTTTGCTTTTTGAGCCCCTTCAAGAAGGTGTAATATTTCAATCTGCATTTAAAAAAAAGGCAAAAATAGCTCATTAATATAAAATTCATAAAAAAGATGAATATTATTTGAACGACTTCTTTATATAATATGACCTAACTATTGTAACAATTTTATAATCATTAAGTCATATATACTACTTTTGAAGTTATTTATTGTGAGTTAATCAATTAAACTATTTTAGCTTCCGAAAGTCCAAAGAAGTTGTTAGAATAAAACTAGAAAAAGTGCATATAAAAATTGAAAACCTTAACAAAATTTACCGTGGTGGTAATTATGCGATTAAAAAATTAAACCTTGAAATTCCTAATGGAATGTTTGGGCTACTTGGGCCCAATGGTGCGGGTAAATCAACATTGATGCGAATACTGGTAACCCTGATGAAACCAACAAGTGGGAAAGTTACTGTTAACGATTATGATTTAGCAAAAAACAGACGCCAAATTAGAGAAATGTTGGGTTATCTTCCTCAGGATTTCAGTTTCTTTTCAAAATTGAAAACATATGAGTTTTTGGATTATACAGCCCGCTTGGCTGGCATGAAAAATGGTAATGCCCGTCGCGCAGCTGTTGATCAAATGTTGGAAGAGGTAGGTTTATTTGAAGCTCGTGACCGGAATGCAAATAAGCTTTCAGGAGGGATGAAACGGAGGCTAGGAATTGCACAAGCTCTGATAAACGATCCAAAAATAATAATTGTTGATGAACCAACAACAGGATTAGATCCCGAGGAACGCATTCGTTTCAGGAACCTTCTTTCTACCATTAGTGCTAAAGATGTTATTATCATTCTCTCAACACATATTGTTAGCGATATTTCAAGTACATGTGATAATATGGCACTTTTAAATCAAGGTAGTCTTGCTTTTGCCGGATCGCCTGAAGATTTGGTAAAGGAAGCAGAAGGAAAGGTTTGGATGATAAAAGCCACTGAAACTGAATATCTTGAAATTAACGAAAAATTCCCTGTTATTTCAACTATTCCTACCGAAGGTGGCTGGGAGGTTCAGGTTGTTGCCGATGAAATTAATGGCTATTATGGCAATCAAATTGATCCAACCCTCGAACATGCTTATGTATATTTTATGGAGAATAAACTTAATCAGTGGAGTAAAGTTTGATAATTAAAAAAATAAAACGATGTTTTCATTACACAATATTTTATCAATAGCAAAATACGAACGTAAGACCTTACTTAGAAGTTGGTTTTTTAGAATCTTTAGTGGCCTATCCATGTTAATCCTTTTTGGGATGAATTTCGGAATGGTCATTGAAGGCGGTGGCGGTCAGGGTTGGGTTATTAAAGCTATTCCGAGCGCAATACCATATTTTAATCTGTTAATCTTAAATGTTGCTCAGGCAATTATTGCTGTATTTTTAGCTTCCGATTTTCTAAAACGCGATAAAAAACTTGACACAACCGAAGTTATTTATATGCGCTCGATGACTAATAGCGAATATGTAATTGGTAAAACATGGGGAAATCTACAAGTTTTTTTGGTCCTTAATGTTCTGATAGTTATTATGGCCTTAATATTTAACCTTTTGGCCGAAGGCACTTCTGTTGATTGGGCTTCATATGGAATTTATCTTGTTCTGATTAGTGTCCCTACTCTTATTTTTATTATGGGGCTTTCATTTTTATTAATGAGTATAATACGTAATCAGGCCATAACATTTGTATTAATTCTGGGTTATATTGGAATTACTTTATTCCTTTTGCAAGCCAAGTATTATTATATTTTCGATTATATGGCCTTTAATATCCCAATGTTAAAATCGGGGATAATTGGATTTGGTAACCTGGATGCAATTTTGACTCATCGCGGAATTTATTTTGGCCTTGGAATGGGTTTTATTTTTCTGAGTATTTTTCTTTTGAAGAGGCTACCACAATCAGAAAGGATGACCGTGTTTTCTCTTGTAATAAGTATCGTATTTATTGCCGGAGGTGGTTATTTGGGATTCAATCATATCAATCAATTCAAAAAAACCGAAAATATACGTGCCGAAGCAATCGAGTTGAACAACAAATATGTTAAGGAAAATATCCTTGATGTTTCAAAAATTGCGATATTGCTTGAACATAAAGGTGAAATTATTGCTGTTAACTCCAGCCTGCAATTAATAAATAACTCAGATACAGAGGTTAATAAATTGGTGATTAGCCTAAACAGTGGGCTAAATATAACGAGTTTAAAAGTTGGAGGCAATGAAACGCCATTTCTCAGAGAACATCATTTAATTGTAGTTAGCGATCGGATTGATATTGAGCCAGGTGCTGAAGCACAAGTTGAAATTATTTATGAAGGGACAATTGATGAGGCATTTTGTTATCTCGATATCGAAGAAAAAACATTTCAGGAAAAATATGGCAGCTTTGTTATTAATGTAGATAAGCGTTATGCATTTGTAATGCCTAATTATGTGCTATTAACACCTGAATCAAACTGGTACCCTAAACCAGGTGTTACTT
>JABMQB010000437.1 GCA_013203525.1 Mariniphaga sp. | reverse complement strand
GTTTTCAGGATAGGTATATCCTCCGCCATTCCCCATCCAAACAGACAAATAAGCATTTTTTTCGGGATCATCTGCCCGAAAACCAATTTGTGAAACATGTACTGCTTCGCTGCGGGTATAAACAGGATCGTGGACATAATATACAAATGAACGGTTTAAATCCAACCCGGGAAGATTAATGAGATATGTATCTCCTTCTTTTAATGGTTTGGGTAATTTGAGGTAAATATAATGTTTTGCTGTTCCAAGTTGCGTTTGCTCAAATTGCCAGGAAGTATCAGTCCAGTCTGTCGGTTTCGTTTTGCGCCATACTTTTACCGGCGAAAGTGCTTCTTTATAATTATCATCGCCCCTGGAACTGATGGTATAACTGGTGGCTTTATCTGCTACATCCGTATTTAAATGTTTTCCGACAAGCCTGTCATGCAGCGTAATGGTCTTGCGCCCTTCACCAACCAGGTTTCCCAGAGGAAAACCATCGCGCACAACATGCATATTTCTTATCTCACCAAGAGCAGTTTTACTACCTTCAACGATAACATCTTCCGGATCTGCTATATAAGGAATTTGAATTCTTGGAATGATTTTACATGCATCAATTTCAATACAAAGCACATCAGGCGCCACTGCAGCCACATGGCTTATTAGGGGAGGAAACTGTGCCAGTCCTGTTGAAGGAAGGGCAGCACCCACTTTAGTTGAAACTCCTGGTAAATCGGTAATAGATTGGGACGCTTGACTCATTACCAAAAAACTTAAGGAGAGAAATATCAACAATAAAAATAAATGCGGGTTTTTTACTACGTTATTTCCTTTTATTTTTTTCATAATATTTAATTTTTATTGGTTGTTTTCCTTAAATATGGTTATATGTTTTGTACTAATACAGTTGAATTTATTATCGCTTATTTAGTAAACAAAGTATATTCGGAAGTCCAGCTTTCAGAGTTTCCGGGTTCTATATTTAAATACACATAATTCTCGGGGCAAAGTGTTTTTGTAGTAGCCCAGAATACCAAACGATGTAATGGTTTGTCGCCATTTAACTGTACTCCCGCACCCGTTTTTTCATTAACAATTTTAAATTGATGATCTGTAACTTCTGAACCAAATCCTTTTAAATCCATCCAGACAGAACCTCTGGATAACATTTTATTAAACAACAGTTGTTTTTTTTCAATTTTAGCTGCCTTCTGTCTATCTTGAAGTCCATCGGCTGATGTGATATTGAAGGGAAACTCAACTCTGAAATCCGGACCAGTGGTATCTCCGTCAATAACAAAAAAATTGTGATTAAACTGATCTGTTTCAATGGTTTTTAACCCTGTATTTTCAAGGATGTGTTCAATGGAGAAACCAGGTTTCTCTTTCATTAAAGCAATCCTTTTCGTATAAATATATCCCCAACCAGCCTTGCTGTTTAATTGATGTTGAAATTCAATCCAGTCTTTTCCAATGTTGACTTTCCATTCCCCGTGATCGAAGATTTTGTAAGTTTGGTTCCAAACGTAGGGTGCATCTTTTTGTTTTTCAAGCAATCCAATACCAATCCTCATAAATTCACCACCCACCTTGGCTTCATCGTATCCCAGACCGGCACCAAACGACTCAACCGGCCCGGTAATATCTTCGTGTACCAAAGGATCGTGAGTGGTTTTCCACTCTCCAAAATATTGATGACCTTCAAATTCCAGACTGTAAATAACACCTGACCAATCAAAACGGGTGGCCTGGTAATATCCGTTTGACTGGTCAGGTAAATATAATTTCATAACGATTTGCTCATTTGAGATCTGAGCCTGAGGATAATTATTTGCATTTTCCTGTGCCTTGGTAACAAAACAGAAAACAGAATTCAGAAAAAGTAAAAGTAAACAGGGGAAATGTTTCATAATATTTATTTTAACTATAAAATCATTGTAATATTAGCTACACCAGACTCTTAAGTTTTAATAAAAAAACTTCCATTAATTAATTATTTAATCCTCACGCTATAGAGTGAATTTTGTGTTGTTGCAAACAAGGTATTTTTGTTTTTACCGCCAATAACAATTGCAATGGGACGTTCAGGAAGATTTATGCGGCCTGTTTCATTTCCGTTTTTATCATAAACAAAAATTAATCCATCAGCAATATACACATTCCCATTGCTGTCAACTGTTGTACTAAATTCCCCACGAGAAGAAAATTGTTGTAATCCAGACAACTTTCCGTTTTCCGCCACATCCAGTTTTACTACTCTTTTAAGAGTTTCGTCTGCCACATAAAACGGCTGCCCCGGAATTGCATCGGATAGTGCAGCAGATCGTCCCAGATCATAGGTTTCCGGAATAATAGTTACACCGTCGGGAGCAACAAAACTTGTTTCAGGCATCCAGACTACTGCTTTATCAAAATCATATCCCCATCCAATTTGATGTCTCCATCTGCCAGAAGGATAAATAGCTTTACTAATGGTTTTAATTTCACCAGTTGGTACTCTGGGCATGGCTTTGAACGTTTCATCAGGATTGTTCGGATTTATAGAATAAGCCCATGCAGCCCAACCACTGTTACCCCAACTACTGAATCCGTTGTTATCGTCGGGCAAGCGTGGAAAAGTTTCCTGCTTTCCATCTATCAAATAACCGGGTTGAGGATCGTATCTGAAAGTAACCAGCAAATTATCCTTTGTGTCGGTAGCCAATGCGAATGGTTTCCAATGATAATCTGCAATTAAAGACAAGCTGTTCGTTTGGACTGACCATTTATAAATCCTCCCCAATCTGTGTTCGCAGAAATAAACATTTCCTTTACTGTCGCTGGTGATACCTTCTGCAAATTCAAATCCCGAAACAAGTTTTTCGATTTTATTTATTTCATTGCTGAAATTTATATTACCTGTTTCTTTACCGGTGATGTTTAATTTAGCTAATTGCCAGGGAAGAACTTTAATCTCTTTATTTACATCATATACAGGATATGTAATTACGTATTTGACTTGTGCGAAAGTATGTATATTACGAAATTCAATACTCTCACAATTCCACAATCTAACTCCGTATGTTTGTGGAGTACTTACCCGGATCACTCTGAAAATATAAAGATTAGCAAACATTATATTACTGCAATCAGATAATTCAACCATCTGACAGTCTTTCCCTTCCCTACTTTCTTCCTCAAGCTGAAAGGCATAAATTTTCCAATTGGAGACATTATTAAATCTTGCCTCATTTTTAATATGATGTTCCAGCGAAATAGCCAAAATACGTCCCGGGGTTGAAGTATTACTCACATAAAGTCCATTGGTTGCATATGTACTTGCAGTCCATATATTTTTAAATGTACCTCCACCGTTGTTTGTTATCCATAAGCTCCAGAATTGCGTATCCCATGCACGATCCACTCCTCGCTCTGTAACAGGATTTGCAGGAGAACTTACATTATTTCCCTGTGATCTCCTGTTTGAAGCAGTTTGACCGACAGTGGCAGACAAAGGCCTCCTCATTGTACCATGACCACCTACAAACTTTATGTCATTAAAAAGTGAATTTTCTCCTGCCATCCATTTACAGGCAACAGCACGGTAATTATATGCTCCTGTATTCAATCCAATTCCGTTCAATATGTCATCTCCTCCTTCAGAAGATTCAATCAGAGGTTTGGGACCACCAAAACCACTAAAGGCAGGCTCGCTCTCTTGCAGTATAAACTGTGTACCAAATGGATGTAATCCAATTAATTTTGTGCCTTGTTCCATTTTTACAGTTTCGGTGAAACGATACCAGCCTTGCGGAACATAGATATTTTTATACTTTTCAATTGCTTCCTGAAATACTTTTGTGTCATCTGTCTCACCATCGCCTTTTGCCCCAAAATCCCTGATGTTTACCCATTTATCCATTGAAGGAAAGGAAGGAATACTATTCCCCGAACTGGCAAACTCTTTTATAGGTTCAATATCGATTACAGATTCAAAATTTGAATCAGAAACCATATCCTCCATAACAAGACCAAAAGTATATTCATTTACTCTGGATAGCCTGTTTTCAATCTCGACTTCCTCTCCGGTTTGGCGAAAATTAACCAGTACTGAAACATCTTTGCAATCAATATTGAGCAAATTCACCTGATTCATGGAACTTCCTTTCAGACTAACGATAATCCCAGCCTCTTTAATATTTTCAAAAAAACAGTTTTCCATGTAGAGCCGTTCAAATCTATTTTTTTCAATTTCAACAACTACAGGCACATTCTTGGCATGCATATTTAGTATTGTCAGGCCTGCATTGTTTGTAAGTATGGCTGCCTTTCTCTGATTCTCAAAATATGTATCAACCAACATCATTGGCCATCCGGGAGAAGTTGTAGTTGTGTAAATACCATATTCTCCACCATAGAATTTCACATTCTCCATCTCGTTTCCAACATCGAATAATCCGGCTTTTCCCTCTCCTATGTAGATATTAACATGATTAACCATACTATGCTGTGCAAAATGTGTTCTTAAGGCTACTGCAAATGGATTGCCATCTTCAATCCTTAAATCAATGTTCATAATCCCACTGTAAAAGGTACCGGCACCGGCATCTCTTGGTTTTGTTCCTTCGGCTACTATGCTACCAGTAAACCAAATCATATAATTTGCGAGACCTTTATCAGTTTCTACTTCCTGCTGGTATCCCGGAGAATTCTTAGCCAAAATAATTTCAGGACGGTTTTCACCATAACCAATCAGGCGAATTGCTGTAGGCACATATATGGTTTTGCTTATCTTGTATTTTCCTTCAGGAATAAAAAGTATCCCAAAGCCTTTTTCTTTTTTTACCTGGTTTATTGCAGCCTGAAGTTCGTCTGTAATATCCAAAATTCCATCTGCCTTGATATTATAATTTTCAGGTGTAAAATAATATGCTTCCGAATCATCAGGTCGCATTGTATATACCGAACCTTCATTTGCAAAAAGAATGTTTAAACTGTTTAATAATAATATCGTTAAAAAAATTGGGAAGAGTATTTTTCCTTTATTTATCATTATATAAAATATTATGGTGTTATAATCATACCATCCCGATTACGAACAGTCCAATTGCCTGCTCTGTTAGATATTGGATATTTTGCAGCTTCTTCTTCATTAATATCTACTCCATGCCCGGGTGCTTCATTAACATGCATATATCCATTTTTAATGGTGGGGCATCCAGAAAAAACCTCACGTTCCTTTTCTGAAAACCTGCCTCCCTCATGAATTCCGAAATTCCAGGAAGCCAACTCCAGATGTGCATTGGCTGCATGTCCGATAGGTGAGCAATCTCCCGGTCCGTGCCATGCTGTTTTAACATTAAACCATTCGCCCAGATGGGCAATCTTCCTGGCTTGGGTAATACCACCTATTTGTGAGACATGACATCGGATATAATCAAACAGATGATTTGCTATGGGCTCCAGAAATTCGTTGACATTGTTAAACAGCTCTCCCATAGAAAAAGGGACGGTTGTACTTTCCCTGATTTGTTTAAACCAATACATATTTTCAGGAGATACAGGATCTTCTATGAAGAAGGGCCGGTATTGTTCAAGCTGTCTGCATAAATTTATAACATCCATCGGTTGACAACGTTCATGAATATCATGTAATAATTCAACGTCTTCCCCGCATTTTTTTCTCACTGTTTCAAACATAATTGGTACCGATTTCAAATAGGCTCTCTGATCCATAAATCCATCTTTGGCCATTCCAAATTCGGCATCTTTAAAATCGGGATTGCTACCTAAAGTTCCAACGCCACCATATCCACCCTGTTGAATTCTGACATGACGATAACCCTCTTCCATAAATTGCTGAGTTCTTTCGGCTAACTGTTCCGGAGACCGGCCACTGGCGTGTGCATAGCAATCAATGGCAAAACGGGTTTTACCACCCAACAGCTGATACAATGGCATATTAGCCCGTTTTGCTTTTATATCCCATAAAGCATCAGTCAATCCACTAAGTGCATTGTTTAAAACAGGGCCATTTCTCCAGTATGAACTAGTGTATAACGCCCGCCACATGTCTTCAACATTTTCCGCATCACGGCCAATACAAAATTCAGGCAGGTAATTATTAATGGCTGAAACAACAGCTAAAGCCCGCTGGGTATAGGTAGCACAACCTAATCCATATAAACCGGGTTCTGTTGTTTCAACTTTTATTATAATCAGGTTTGAATAACCGGGTGCCGTGCCAATAGCTTTAACATTTTTGATTTTAAGAGGCGATAAACCATTCGTGGAATTTGGTATTGAAGCCGGAGGTTCAATACTACCCCAACTAGCGGTTACAATACCAACCGAACCTAGTCCTAGCATCTTCAATAGGTCGCGCCTACCCGTCATTGAGTTATTAACTTTATTCATCGCATTATACAATTAACTATTTAAAAAACTTATTTTACTCTAATACTATAAAGAGAACTGTTCGTAGTAACAAACAATGTATTTTTATCCTTTCCTCCAAAAGCAATAGAAATGGGACGCTCTTCAACTGAAATCCTTCTTATTTCCCTGTTGTTGCTGTCGTACACAAAGATTTGTCCATCTGCAACGTATAAATTTCCATCAGAATCAACAGCAGTGCTGTATTCCCCGCGGGATTGTATTTCTTTCATGTTTGATAATTTGCCATCGGTTGCTACGTCAAGTTTTACAGTAGTTTTATTAATTTCTTTTGAAACATAAAATGGTTTCCCAGGGAAAGCCTCCGATAACGTAGCCGACCTTCCCAAATCGTATGTTTCAGGAATTATTGTTACTCCATCAGGAGCAACAAAACTATTTTCTGGTACAAAAACAATGGCACGGTCAAAATCAGATCTCCATCTGCTTGAAGGATAAATAGCTTTTTCTACGTTTCCAATTTCTTCAGAAAGTACTCTCTTTAAAGGAGTAATTGTTTCATCTGGATTTTCGGGATTAATTGAATATGCCCATGCTGCCCAGCCACTGTTTCCCCAACCACTGTACATCGGATTATCATCAGCCAATCGTGGAACTGTTTCCTGCTCTCCGTTAACCATATAACCCGGTTGCGGATCGTATCTGAAAATTACCAATAAATTATCTTTGGTATCTGTAGCTAAAGTAAATGGTTTCCAGGGATGGTCAGTAAGTAAAGATATGCTGTTGTCTTCAGCTGATATTTTGTAAATTCTTTTTCGGTCGTGTTCGCAGAAATATACATTCCCTTTACTATCACTTGTTAATCCTGTTCCAAAAATAAATCCAGATGCTAATTTCTCTACTTTCCAGGGTTCGTTTGAAATATTATGGTATCCCTCTTCATCTCCTGTAATTGTAAGTTTAGAAAAATCCCAGGGATAAACAGGTAACTCCTTATTCATATCATATATCGGGAATTCATAAACCTGTAGTTTTTGTGTGTAATTATGAAGATTCCTGAATTCAATATTCTGGCAATTTGAAATCCTCACAGCGATGGGTTGTGGAGTTGTAACCCTGATTGTTCTATACATCCATTGATTTGCAAATAACAGATTACTTGAATTGGAAATATCAACCATCATACAATCTTTCCCTTCAACACCTTCTTCTTCAAACTGAAAAGCATACATTCGCCAATTAGAAACATTTGCAAAACGAGCCTCATTTCGTACGTGGTGTTCCAGCGACATAGCATAAATCCGGCCGGGAGTTGTTGTATTGCTTATATAAAGCCCACTGGCAGCATACGTGTTGGCTGTCCATATATCTTTTAGGGTACCGCCTCCGTTATTTGTTACCCAAAGGCTCCAATACTGATTGTCCCACGCTTGATCTTTACCCCGGGCATAAACAGGGTTAGTTGGCGAACTTATGTTCGGTGCTCCTCTACTTCTTGTCCCCCTTGAAAATCCTGTTCTCTCTTCAGCATTTTGTACAGGTTTACGCATAGTTCCATGCCCACCAACAAATTTAACATCATTAAGCAATGATTTTTCGCCAGCCATCCATTTGCATCCAACAGCACGATAATTATAAGCACCTGTTTTTAAACCAATTCCATTTATAATATCATCTCCGCCTTCCGAAGATTCAACTATTGGTTTAGGACTTCCAAAACCACTAAAAGCAGGTTCGCTTTCTTTTAGGATAAATTGCGTTCCAAAAGGATGCAATCCAATTAATTTTGTCCCAGGTTCCATTTTCAGGGTTTCAGTAAATCGGTACCAACCTTGAGGAACGTATATATTCTGATATTTGGCGACCGCATCCTGAAAAACTTTTGTATCATCTGTTTCCCCATCGCCTTTTGCTCCCAAATCTTTAATGTTTATCCATGTTTCCATTTCAGGAAGTGAAGGGATATCTCTTTCTAAATTTTTTGGGAAACTATTAAGAGGTTCAATATTACTTATTGTTTTAAACTCAGAATCTGACTCCATATCATCCATTACAAGGCCATAAGTAAAATCTCTTACCTTGTAAATTTTATCGGCCACATTTATTTTTTTACCACTTTGAAGGTATTCTACTAAAACAGGAACATTTTTACAGTCAATATTTAGTAAATTAACCTGGCTCATCGTATTTTCTTCAATGCTAACAACTATCCCAGCCTGGCTTACATTTTCAAAAATACAGTTTTCTAAAAATAGTCGTTCCTCTTTGCCTTCAACCATTTCAACAGCCACAGGAACATCTTTAACATGCATATTTACAATAGTCAGACCACCTTCATTTGTCTGGATAGCTGCTTTGCGCTGGCC
>JABMQB010000436.1 GCA_013203525.1 Mariniphaga sp. | reverse complement strand
TACTGTTACAATAAACTGGATAATCTGCCCCATACCCTTACTCATTTCTTTGTTTTTTTTCTTTTTGCTTTCGAGCATACCGGTTTCTTTAAGTAGGACATTGGCTCTATTTCTGGCTGTATTTTTATCCATTCCTTTTAAAGTGGCCAGGTAAACAATCAGATCGATCGCAGTTAATTTTTTATATAGACCCCTTTCTTCAGGTAAATAACCAATTTCATTTTTTAAAGTTTCATTCATTTGTTGCCCGAAAATTTTTATTTCGCCTGAATCGGGTTTTATAAAATCCAAAATCATTTTTATGGTGCTGCTTTTACCAGCTCCGTTGGGACCGATAATACCTAATATTTCTCCAGGATTGACAGAGAACGATAAATTCTTAACTGCTGCTTTACCAGCGTAAGATTTAAATAATTTATTAACTTCTAATGTTTTCATAAAATAGACCTTCTTTTTTTTATTAATTGAAAGAATGAGTATAATAGCAACTTAATATTAGCTTTCCCTGAGTGCCAGTTTGTATGCAACCATCTCCGATGTATTACGAACCAAAAGGATGTCACCAACCAATACCGGGTGGTTCCATGTTCTGCCTTCGATTGCTCGAAGATGTGCTAATTCTGAATACTTGTTTGGATTTGCTTCAACCAACACCAGTTCACCTTTTTCAGAAAGTACCAGTAATAAGTCTTGGTCGGCTAACAAAATAAGCTGGCCACCGTAACGTCCGCCTTTCCACTTTCGTTCACCTTTATCAATGTCAATACATGCAAGACTTGGACCGTCAAATCCAAAAACATGTCCTTTGTGAACAACAAAGTCATTAAAGTCAGGCCTCATTCGTGTCGATGTCCAGAGCTCTTCTATTTTCCATTGGTCAGATTCATGTGTAACTGAAATACGACGAATTCCTTTTTTCCCACCTGCATTAACCATTATATCGTTGTCCGAGATAAACGCAGGTTGTAAAATCCGGCTTTCACATGGATATTTATACTCCCAGATTTGTTTACCACTAATTGGCTCGATACTAATTATACCATTACCACTCATAAGAAGAATCTGTCTTTTGCCATCAATTATCTTCAAATGGGGAGAGCTATAGCTGTCTCCTCCATCGTTGCCAAACCACCGAGGATCACCGGTGGCAAGATCATAACTTACAAGCTTACCAACAGCAGCTATAATAACAACACTATCTACAATTAAAGGCGAACTTGTAATTCCCCATCCTGAATGCTTTGTTTCATTATCGATTGCAATGTTTTGTGACCAAATAAGAGTTCCATCACCAGCGTTAAGAAGATTAAGTATTCCGGTTGCACCAAGTGTGCATATGTTTTCACCACTAATAGTTGGGGTTGAACGCGGTCCTGCACCGGCATGCGAATCATAAAAACGGGCAGCATCGCGATGTTGCCATACAGGCTCACCTGTGGTCAAATTGTAGCATGATACAATTTCATCATTGCCACGCTGCTCCTGGGTATAAATTAGATCACCTCTGACTGCAAAAGATGAGCAACCCGGGCCTATAGGATGTCGCCACAACTCTAATGGGGGCGAATTGGACCAGTCGGTTTCTATTTGTACTCCGTTCACGATACCGTCGCGATTGGATCCACGAAAACCAAGCCAATTGGTTTCTTTTTCCGATGCATTTATTGTTGTTATGGGTGTTGCCGTTTTGTTTTTTTCCTGAGCCAATAGCCTTTCCTCAGACGTTTCTGCCCACCGCCATGAAAAATTTGCCCCCTCATCGCCGGTGATACCATCAATACGGAGGACTGTCCATACTCCGCATGCAATAAGAATAGTTAAAACCATTGTAATTCGCCTAAGTTTTACTGAAAAACGACGGCTAACTACTGCCCAGATTATAAATGCAAGACTTAATACCGGAATGGCGTAAATGGTGAAAAACATTCCTCGCCCGGCGGTTGCAATTGAAACATCAATAATTTGCGATGTCGCAACCAGTCCTATTATCATAAGAAGAATTGCACTCCAGCGTTCTATTCCAGGTGCACGGCTAAAGAACGCCCACCACACAACTATAACCAATCCACCTGCTACTCCACCAAGAACTCCAAATGAAAATGCTCCGGGAATAATAATAGGAATACCAAACCTGACGAACCATTGTAATAATAAAATAGCCACGCCAGGCCATAATCGAATTGGTGTAAGAGGAGTCGATTTTTCGGATAATGATTGTTTTTTTGAAATCATTTTTTAAGGTTTTTTCTAATAATTATGATTGTGCGAGCACATCAATAAGTTTTTGGCAACCGCCGTTTTTAATAAATTGAGTATGATCGTCAATGGACTTAAATTGCTGCCCACATATTTTATTACATTCAATTTTGTAATCACTTACTTTATAGAATACATTTAAAATTTTTTCCATTTCCGGATCAGGGAAAGAGGGTTTTCTTTTTTCTTTTTTATTTAGTTCCAGTCCTTTTTTCCATATTGCAGCAGCCAGGGCGCCGCAACCATTACCACTTAAACCAAGTCCCCCGGCAAATCCGGCAACCATATAAATTTCTTCATCATTACCACTCATTTTTTTTAATAATTCGGAAGCACAGCTAATTGAATGTTGATGCAGATTAGATTGATTGATGGCTAATCCTTCATTTGCTGCTTTTATTGCCTCAGGTGCCCACTTCCCCGCCAGCTTCAGGCAGGTTAATGGTTTACCATATAGAAAGAATTTTAACAAACCAAATTTACTTTTAAAATCACAATTAGTAATGTCTTCGCATTCGATGCTTTTTGCCCTGCTTTTAAAGGATTCCATAATATGTTGAGTAGCCTTAATAGAAATATCGATAGTTTGACTTTGATTGCCATATTTGCGAAAGGCTTCAGCTCCGGCAGCCATTGAAGCTCCCCAAAGCATTCCGCATTGATACCCCTGCTGCAATATTCCTCCAGCTAATGGATCCAGGGCTATTTCCTCATCCTCCTTTGGAAAACCGAATTCACGATTTAATAGATAAAAAAAAGTGCGCGAGCACGTTCCTTTTTTAATAAATGCTCTTTTGGCTTTAAGTTTAACTTTTTCTGATTTAATTATATTCATAATATTCTACTTATTGTTTCTTTTTATATCTTTTTTGCCACAATACATTGATTTGGTATGGCATCCGATAAAGTTTCCATTTCAACTATTTGAAAATGTCCATGGGAAATTAAGTCTTCTATATCAGAGATTTTAAAAAAATTAATTTTTGGAACAATTTTTATTTTATTTAAAAAGGCAAGGGAAGTACTTAAGAACGATTTTTTCTGTCCCAAACAGGGTGTTACTGAAATAAACAGCCCTCCCGGTTTTAGTAAAGTGTTTATTCTATGTATAACTGCCGGTAAATCTTGCAGTAAATGTAGAATATTGAATCCAATAATTACATCAAAAGATTCTTTGTTAAATCTTTCATCAAATATCGTTGATTGTATAAAATTTATATTCTCAATTTTATTTTCACTTGCTTTTCTTTTTGCAGCATCGATCATTTTGGGAGAAAAATCAATGCCATAAGCTTCTTTGACAACGCTTGAAAGATTTATAGTGTAAGTTCCTGTTGCACATGCGTAATCTAAAATAATATCACTTGATTTAAGGTGTTTTTTAGTTATTTCAAGTGTCTCACTTATAGTCTTATTTTCTTCAGAATCATAATTTTTTGACATTCTATCCCAAAACTTCTCTGACTTATACATTTATTTAATTTTAGGATTTAGTTATCGGGTTCATCGTAATTACCACATGGCCCTTTTTGTGTCCCGTATCCACATATTCATGAGCTTCAATTATCTGTTCAAATGTATAGTTCTTATCGATAACTGTTTTCATTTTACCTGATTCAATAAGGTCTTTTAAATAATTCAGGTTTTCAACTGAATAGGCTGCAACACCTGCAATTATTTTAATTTTATTTTTCCTGGAGACTTTCATTCCTTCAATAATACGTGGTAGATCCATATGAACTGCTAACATGTATAATCCATTTTTATTCAACGCTCTTCCACATGCCGAAATTGGGCTTTTACCTATTGTATCAAAAATAATATCATAAGTACCGTTTATTTGATTCAAATCTTTTTTTGTGTAGTCAATTACATTGTCGGCTCCCAGTGATTTCACCATTTGAATATTGGCCGTACTACATACTCCTGTAACCTCTGCTCCGAGTGATTTTGCAATTTGAACAGCAAAAGTTCCAATTCCACCGGAAGCTCCATAAATGAGGATTTTTTGTCCATTATGAATATTTCCTTTATTTAAAAAAAATAATGCAGCCAGTGCACAATGTGGAACAGCAGCAGCTTCTTCATATGTCATATTGGTTGGTTTAATTGCTACTTCCGCATTTTCTGGTAAACAAACATACTCGGCATGAGCACTCATGTCTGCTCCGGTGGAAGCAAAAATTTGGTCACCTTCTTTGAAACGTGAAATGTTTTTTCCAACTGTTTCAATCTCACCAGCCAATTCTACTCCTAATATTTTTTTTCTTGGTCCCCTTATTCCTAAAAATAATCTTACAGGGATGTTGAACATGGATGGGAATACAGCTCCCCTTATTCTTGCGTCTGCAGCATTTACCGTTGTGGCAAATATTTTAATTAATACTTCATTATCTTTTGGGATAGGTTTTTCAATTTCTTTAAATTGAAGAACTTCCGGAGGACCATATTTTGGACATACAACTGCTTTCATTTTAAAAATGCTTATTTATAAAATTTTCTGTTTCCTTAATTTAATATAGTATGATGATTGCTCTTTGAAAAGTTACACAATAAAATAGCTGTTTAACTTTAATTAGTATTTATTTTTCAAAAATATTACTTGGTTTTTTTGCGACTATGGCAATCTCGTTTGATTTGGAGTCGAAAGTTTTACCCGATATATCTGAGTATACTTCTTTAACCTTAAACCCAATATCTTCAAATTCTGTTATCAGGGATTCTTTGCTAAAATACTGCAACCAGTTATAAACAATGCGCTTACGCGATTCTTCAATAATTGTATATTTATCCAGAATCACTTTTTCTTTTTCATATTTGAATGTGTTGACAAAAGCATAATAATCATCTGCAGACCAAAACCCAAATAATTGGTTCTTTTCATAGCTTGCTGTTTCTTCTCTCTGATGAAAGGAATTTAATAAATATGCATCAAGCAATACTGATCCGCCGGGTTTCAATAATGAATAGAATTTTTTCAGCATTATTTTTCTTTGCTCAGGACTTAGTGCGCAAAAATCGCACATAATCATTGTAATAAGGTCAAAATTTTCTGTTGTTTCAAACTCCAGATAATTTTTAACAACATATGCAATATTAAGCCCTTTTTCGTGCGCAACCTTTTTTGCATAATTGATTGAGTTTTCTGAAAAATCGATTCCGGTGACATTTGCTCCTCTTTCTGCAAACCGGGTTGTATATAATCCTGGACCGCACCCAAAATCTGCAATAACCGTATTATTATTTATATCAAAACGGGAAGCAATCCATTTTTCTGATTTTTCTATAAAGTTTTTATTCCGCGATGAAAGATCAATGGATTCATTTAAATGATAATTGAGCATTTGTTTAGAAGTGTACTCATCTGTCCACAACTCATCAGCAGTATAAAACTGAAAAGGTTTTGGTCGTGAATTTATTTCAATTAATTCTTTAAACATTATATATTTTTTTCATAATTAGTCTTTTTTGTTTTTTATGATTATTGGAGCAATAACTAATCCCACTCCAATACCAATAATTAAGGAAGCAACAAAAATCAGAACATTCGTTTGGAGAAATATAAATCCAACACCCAATCCAATCATTGTTGTACCTCCAATAATCCAGGCACTTTTTTCGTCCATGCTGTTTTTCTTTTTCTTTTCATTTTCCATGATAGTAATTTTTAGTTTTTTATTTATCCAATTCTTCACCAATTAATTCCAGAATTGTTTCAATTTCATCTAAAGCCTTGGTATAAATAGAATCCTTTCCTTTAGTCAGGTAAATACTTTCTATTATTATATTTTGTATTTCAACAGAGAAGAGTTTTTCAGGTTTAATTATTTGCATGTTTGAGTAATTGATAACACCTTTTAACTCAGGTGATAATTCATTTATAATTATCTCCCAATGAATGTCTTCCAGTTTATTAATATATGTATAGGTCATTTCAAGCCTTTGAAGCATGCTTGTAATTTCAGAATTTTTAAGAAGCCGTATTTCCCCGCTGTTTACTATTGTTTCATATATTTTTCCACCGCGATGAAAATCTGAATATTGAGACAGATTCATTGCCAGAAATGCAAGAGTATCTATTTTTCTGAAATCATTTGATGAAACAATTTGATTTGCCAATTCATATTGGTAGGAAAAATAACTGTTTGCGTTTTTAACCGAGGATAATTCATCCATGTCCTCTGCCACCTGACGTCTTATATTTTCATAGGATTTCTTTTCATTAATTTTTTCAATTCTCCTGGTATTCCAGTTATTAATCTGAAGTGCAATTAAAATTCCAAATACAACTAATATTATTTCGCCTACTGCATAAAGCAAATACTTACCTACAGGGGAGGAGGAACTGTTGGTTTTATTTTCAAATAATTGCCCTCGGATGATTTTACGAAAAATTTTTAACATTTTGAATCTATTGAATTTTATGCTCTAATGTACTACAAATTATTAAATTAGACTCTGATTATGTTATGTTATATACAAGCACTTTTGTTTGTTTATAGCTTATTAATAGCAGGTAAAATGTTCTTTTCAATAATTTTATAAACCTTAACCCTTGACACGTAATTGCCACCCGTAAAAACAACTGTTGTATTTAATTCAGGAAAGATCATGATTTCCTGTCCTCCCCAGCCTCCGGCGTTAAACATGTTAATTCTTTTACCCGATTTAAGATAAGATTTTATCCACCATGAATAAGAATAGCCATTTCTTCCGGCATTAACACCCGGGATGATAATACCATGGTTTCCAGGATATGAAGTCGAGCATTTTTTAATCCAATGTTCCGAAACAATTTGTTGATCTTCCCAAACACCTTTGTTAAGAAATGTGGCACCAATCTTTATCATATCCCGAGGAGTTAATTCTAAACTACCAGCTGCTTCAATTACACCATTTTCAAATTCTATTGCCCAATTGGAAGAGTCAATTCCTAAAGGTTCAAATAAATATATTCTGGAAAACTCATCAATTTTCATATTTGTGGCATTCTTAATTATTTCACCTAAAACAATTGCTCCTCCACCTGAATATGTAAAATCTGTCCCGGGTTCATGTATAAGTGGCCTGCTTAAAACACCAGTGATCGGATCATCGTAAAAAAACCACAAGCCAATGATATCATTCTTAGGACTACTAAGAGGTGTGCCCCATTCGTCCCATTCTAATCCGGAAGTCATTGTAAGCAGATGCTCAATAGTAATTTTATCTTTTCCATTTGAGTTGAGGTGCTGATGTTCAGGCAAATAATCAAATATTGATTGATGAACACTTTTGATAAAACCATGTTCTATTGCTATCCCGATACAGGTAGAAGTTATGCTTTTGGTCACAGACTTAACACCATGCAACATTTTTCTATTCCAGATTGTCCATTCACCGTGATGATATGGGGCATCCCATTGGTATTTATGCCCTTGAAGATACTCTTCAAATACCAGTTTATTATCTTTGAAAATAAGCATTGAATGTACTTCACCATAATTTACCCCTGTATATATCATTAACCGTATCGGAAAGGTAACGAGAGTCAATATTAGCCTCATTGCAATTGCCTACAGTTATTCCGTCATCTAACTTTTCAGGTACCCGATAATTGTATTGACCCGAAGAATCGGTTTTACAACCAATGTGGATGATTGTAAGAATTAGAATTACAAGAAGTGAATTTTTCATTTGTTTTAAGTTATAGTTAAACATTTTTTCTTCCGTTAATTATTAGTTGAGATGAGTTTTGCAATTTCCGGACGGGTCTTTTTTAAATACTCATAGTCAAGTTTTAAACCCAATGGACCAAATGCCTGGCTCAGGTAATCATAAACACTAATTACAGCCTCAAAGGGATATTGGACCGATTCCAATGCAGTTGATCCGGCATTGTTTCGTACAATTACATCGGCACCATTTTTAAGCAAGGCTTTTACAATTTCGATCCGGCACAAGAAAGCAGCTGTGTGAAGCGGTGTAGATCCTTCGTTGTTCTTGAAGTTTATATTAGCACCTGCTTCTAATAAAGTTAAAGCTACTTCAGTTTTGTCAAATGTTGTTGCAGTGTGTAGTGGACTTCCTCCACCTGTTTCATCCTTTTCATTTAAATCAGAACCGGCTTTAATGTGCTGGCGAATAACTTCAATGTTGCCTGTTAGAGCTGCTTCATGCATACTCATTTCCGGCGGAGCTGTTTCTTGTACTTTGGCAACTTTTACACCTTCCTCAATGAGTACAGCTATTTCCGGGCGAGTCTTTTTTAAATACTCATAGTCAAGCACTAAGCCCCAAATGCTTTAGCAAGGTATTCGTAAATACCTTTAACAGCTTCAAATGGAAATTTGACTGATTCCAATGCTGTTGATCCTGCATTGTTTCGTACAGTTACATCTGCACCATTTTTAAGCAGTGCTTTAACAATTTCGGTTCGGCAAAAGAATGTAGCTGTGTGAAGTGGTGTTGATCCTTCATTGTTAGTTAAGTTTATATCTGCTCCAGCTTCAATCAGAGCCATGGCAATTTCAGTTTTGTCAAATGTTGTGGCAGTGTGTAATGGGCTTCCACCACCGGTTGCATCTTTTTCATTTAAATCTGAACCGGCTTTAATATACTGGCGGATGACTTCAATATTTCCTGTAAGCGCGGCTTCATGTAAACCCATTTGCGGAGATGCAATATTCTCAGGAATTGTAATTTGATCGTCTTCGTTAATTGTTTTTTCTTTTCTGATTGAAGTAATAACAATAAGTGCTAGTACCAATACTGTTAAAGTGCCTATTTTAAAAAAATTATTCCGTTTAAAAATCCTTTGGTAGGCATATACCAAAACATTACAGACGACAAAGGTGAATATAAAAAGAATGAAATATTTAACAACAGGTGAGATGGTAATTTGAATTAATATTGTTGCAATAATCCCCAATACAATGGTATGAATTATATATACCTGATATGAGTTTCTATTTAATTGATCTGCAATTTTATTGCTTTTGTTAAACTTAAACCTGAATACATGAACAAAAACATATAAAAAGCTAAGCATAGAAATAAGTATTAAAGCATAATAAATTAGCCTGTCTATTGGTTCAGAAACAAAAAAGTAATTTCTGTTAGGTTCAATAATATTATAAAAGAAGTTTAAAGCAACAGCTCTAAAAACAATTAATGTAGGTATGAGAACTGCAATTGCTACAATAAAAAGTCTTACGTTCTTATTTTGTGATTCAAAAACTTTTAATTTGTAACACAAAGATCCTAAAAAAAATACCATAAAATATACAAGAAATCTTTCCCTTTGGAAATCAAAAACAGGTGTATGTGCCCAACCTTTCAGCCCGCTGAGTGAAATAACCATACTATATATCAAGCCAATTACAAAAGTTAAAACAACAGCGTTTTTTATCGAAATTTTGAATGATAATAAATTGACTTTAGCCAAGGCTAAATACATTATCTGAAATACAAATAGCACAGGTAAGAACCATAACCAACTTTGGGTTGGATTATTTGCAACAAAACTTAAATCCGTTCCGGTCCTTTGAAATAGATGAAAGTATGAAAACCATTCCTCCTGAGGTAATCCTCTTGAAAAAAGGAAAATTGCCTTATAAGCAGGTATCAGGGTAAAAACTGCAACTACCCAGGGAATCATTATCCTATTGAATTTTGATTTGATAAATCCCCAATTTGTTTTACTTTTTAATGAGTTAGGAATAAAATAACCTGAAACAAAGAACATAATAAACATCACAAAGATATCCAGATATGTTTGAACCCATGCCAACGATTCGAACTTGGAAGGATCATTTACAATCCAGAATGAGTCCATTCCAGAGACATATACCATTCCGGAATGAAGTACAATAACCAGGAATATTAAAAAGGTTCTTAAATTGTCTAAAAAATTA
>JABMQB010000435.1 GCA_013203525.1 Mariniphaga sp. | reverse complement strand
ATATAGTAGGCTGATTCTGGATAACTCCATTATTAACATTTAGAGAACCGGTAAGTAACGGTAATTCATTATCGCCACTTAAATATTCAAAAAGTGCAGTTTGCCCTTCTACAATTTTATCATCGTAAGTTTCGGCAAACACAATTAAATCTGTATCCTGAAATTGGTTATCCAGTTTTTCATTCCAAACTCCCGATGATAGTAATACCAATCCTGTAAGTGTGCAGATAATAATCGTATCAATAAAAGGTTCTAATAAAGCAACTAATCCTTCTGAAACAGGTTCGTGTGCCCGAGCCGCTGCGTGCGCAATAGGAGCAGAACCCTGGCCTGCTTCGTTTGAGAAAAGCCCGCGGTTTACCCCCCGGTTAAATGCAAAAGCAATACTTCCGCCTAAAAATCCACCAACAGCTGCCGACCCGGTAAATACATCACCTACAATTGCCATAATGGATGGAATAATATTTTCGTAATTAAATCCTATTACGGCAATTGCCCCAATAAAATAAACAATAGCCATTAGCGGCACCAATCTGGATGTAACTTTTGCAATACGTTTAATTCCACCAATAATTACAGCTCCAAGAAGAACAGCCAGTACTGCACCGGTTAATATATGATTTAATCCAAAAGTTTCGAAAAGTGAATTGGAAATACTATTAATTTGCGGTAAGCTTCCGGTACCAAATGATGAGAGAATAGTTGCAATTGCAAATATTGCCGCCATCCATTTTAAATTTATTGGTTTTCTTATACTTTTTAAAATGGTATCGCCATACTTTTGTGTGTCTTCCTCTCCAATATGTTTTTTAATTGCTTGAATAACATTGTCTTTTCCCCATATTTTCTCATCATCCAGAATTCTTAATTTGTCAATAATATGTGCAGGAATCCGGTTTTTATTTAACCTCACAAAAGTTGAAGGTGAAAATGAATATTTTACAATCCGGTTTTTCATGTAATACATCGGGCCACCTGCAATTGAGCCATCGGCAGCGGTTTCGCGATATTTATGAGATAGGGTAACTTCAACAAATTTTGTTGTCATACCAACTGCTGCTGTAACCAACATCCAAAAAAGGGCAGCAGGACCTCCCAGGTGGATCGCTAAAGCAACTCCCGCAATATTACCGGTTCCAACTGTTCCGGATAGGGCAGTAGTTAATGCCTGAAAATGCGATGTATCGCCTTTGTCGCCTTCACGGTCAAATTTTCCGCGGACAATACGTAGCGAATGTTTCAAATAACGGAATTGTGGAAATTTTAAATATATAGTGAAAAATATACCTGTTCCTAACAATAAAAATACAAACCATTGGGAACCTCCGATAAAACCATCGATTGATGCAAGAATGTCGTTTAGCTTGTTCATTTATACCTTTTAATATGAATAAAATTTAACCATTTTGAAAGCATTGCTTAAATCCCTTCGGAATTCTGGAATATTGGAAAGTTGGAATTAAAATAGAATATTTTCCATTCATCCATTATTCCATCTTTCCGGTTGTTGATATAATTAAAATTCCACTTACATTTCCATTACTTCTAAACCTTTCAATAAACAATTGTTTGATATGGGCACTAAAAATAGCATTATCTTTTAATATGAAAAAGGATAGTATATGGAACAATTATGATTGATGTACATATTTGATAACTATGATTTCTTACTGACTGATTATATTTGGATAACTAATTAATAAAAAATTAGTTGGCGCATTTCTTCTTCAATCTTTTTTATTTAAATTTGTTTAAACCATAAAACAATAAAAGCATGTTACCAAAATTTTTATTAGCCGACAACTCTCAGGAAGCACCCGACACTATTTATGTGGTTCATACTGAAGCGCCACGTTTTTTAGTTGAAAGTGATATTGAAGATTTTTGGGAAAACCAGGTTATTCACTGGATTGACGATGATCCTCAAAATGAAGATTTTATTGCCGAATTACTTGAAATGGCAGAACAATTTCTGGAAGCCGAGTTTGACAACCAGGAAGATTTGTATGATAACGATTTAGGCAAAAATTAAGATGGCAAATCAGTATAAACAAAAAAAGTTATACCGCTCGCGCGACCATGTTTTGGGTGGGGTACTTGGTGGTTTTGCAAAATATATTAATGCTGATCCAACCATAATCAGGATTGCCTATGTTCTGTTATCAGTATTATCTGCGGCTTTTCCCGGTTTGCTGGGTTACATCATTTTTTGGGTTGTAGTGCCTGAGGAACCTGTTGATTTTTAAGATTCTGTTCAATCCTGCTTTACCTGTTTCAACGAAAGCTGAATCCGGTTTCTGGCTATGTCAATTTCAACCACTTTTACTTTAACATGTTGGTGTAGTTTTACAATTTCATTCGGATCGGAAATAAACCTGTCGGCTAACTGTGAAACATGGATTAATCCCGATTGTTTGATTCCGATATCGACAAAAGCTCCAAATTTTGTAATGTTATTTACAATTCCTGGAAGTTCCATCCCAACTTGTAAATCTTCAATTTTAAAAATTCCGGCAGCAAATTCAAAAACCTTAATAATTTGCCTTGGATCGCGACCTGGTTTTGCAAGTTCTTTTTTAATATCGGTAAGAGTTGGCAGCCCAACATTTGAAGTGATATATTTTTGCAAATCTAATTTATCAAGAATTTCGTCATTATCAATTAATTCCCTAACTGAACAATTCAGATCATTGGCAATTGTTTTTACCAAAGTATATGATTCGGGGTGTACTGCTGAATTATCAAGAGGATTTTCAGCATCGGGGATTCTTAAAAAACCTGCCGCCTGCTCAAACGCTTTTGCTCCCATACGTGGTACATTCATTAATTCCTTCCGTGAAGAAAAAGCACCGTTATCTTTTCTAAAACTTACAATATTCTGTGCTAGCTGAGGTCCTAATCCTGAAACATAGGTAAGCAGGTGTTTACTTGCGGTATTAAGGTTTACACCCACTTTATTTACACTTAGTTCAACAACAGTATCAAGGCTTGTTTTTAATTTTTTCTGATCAACATCGTGCTGGTATTGCCCCACTCCAATTGACTTGGGGTCAATTTTTACTAATTCAGCCAAAGGATCGGTCAAACGCCTTCCAATGGATACTGCTCCTCGTACCGTAACATCGTATTGTGGAAATTCTTCACGTGCAACTGATGAGGCTGAATAAACCGAAGCGCCATCTTCGTTTACAATATAAACACGTAATTCTCTATCGAAACGGAGTTTTTTAATAAAATATTCAGTTTCGCGGCTGGCAGTGCCGTTGCCAATGGCAATGGCTTCAATTTTATAGGAGCTAGCCATAGAACTAATTTTTTTGGCAGCCATTTTTCTTTCTTCCTGTGGTTTGTGTGGATAGATTGTTTCGTTATGGAGCAGGTTTCCCTGTTCGTTTAAACAAACTATTTTACACCCTGAACGATAGCCCGGGTCGATTGCCATTACTCGTTTTTGCCCAAGTGGCGGGGCAAGTAACAATTGGCGTAAGTTTTCAGTGAAAACTTTTATGGCTTCATCATCGGCTTTTTCTTTCGAAAGTTTTGCAAATTCGGTTTCTATTGAAGGGTGTAATAAACGTTTGTAACTATCTTTTATAGCGATAGAAACTTCCTCAGAACTGGCTGTATAACCTTTTATAAAAATACGTTCCAGCTTTTCAATTATATCTTTATCATCAGGCGAAACTGACACTTTAAGGAATCCTTCATTTTCACCACGCTTGATTGCAAGTAACCTGTGGGAAGGGCATTTTTTTAAGGGTTCGGAAGAATCAAAATAATCGCGGTATTTTTTACCCTCTTCCTCTTTACCCTTTACAACTTTCGATTTTATAATTGCTCCAACTTCAAAACTTCTTCTAACAATATTTCGGGCTTTTTCATTTTCATTAATCCATT
>JABMQB010000434.1 GCA_013203525.1 Mariniphaga sp. | reverse complement strand
TTTCTAATTGATGAAGTTTTTGATTCATTAAAATCAACCTTAATTATTGCAGGTAAAAATCCTCACAAAAAAATAATTAAAAAATCCTCACTTTCTGAAAATATAAAAGTTATTGCCAATCCATCCTTTGATAAAATGCAGGAATTAATTCAAAATGCACAGGCATGTGTAATACCAGCTTTTCAGGCAACCGGATTAAAGTTAAAACTCTTAACCTCTTTATATTCAGGCAGATATTGTATTACTAACTTAACAATGGTTAAAAATACAGGGCTTGAAAATTTATGTTTTGTTGCAAATTCAGCAAGCGAAATAAAAGAAGCAATAACAAAGTGCTCTGAAAAAGAATTTACAAAAGCTGAAATCAATGAAAGGGTACAAATATTGAATAGTACATTTTCGAACAAAGCAAGTATTAAAAGGTTATTAAACCACATCCTTTAAAATAGATGAAACGATATATAATTACACTTATCGGGTTTATTTTTACATTAACTGCTTTTTCGCAAGGCTTTAAAATTAATGTAGAATTACCAACAGCTTCCGGTCAAAATGTTTTATTGGCACATTATCAAACAATACAAATCCTGATTAATGATACAATCATTCTTGATAATAGTGGGAAAGGCACTTTTACGGGTGATACTCTCCTTCCGCAAGGATTATATAAAATTTTTTATAATAACGAGAATCATTTTGACTTCCTGCTTTCTGCCGATCAGAAATTTACTATATCCAACTCAAATTTTTCAAATGCTAACATCAAAATTGATGGTGCAAAGGAAAGTGAAGAGTTTATAAAATATATGCATTTTTTATCGGGGCAACAGAAAAAAAGGCTTGATTACGAAAGCAAGTGGAAAGAAGCTACTCAGCAAGAAAAAGAAATTTACCAGAATGAAATCAACAACCTTACAAAAGAATTACACACCTATTGGAAAACTAAAGCCATTGAATATCCAGGCACCTGGCTGGCTTCTTTTTTAATGGCTAATTATGTTCCTGTCCCTGAAAATATTCCGGAAGAAATAAAAAACAATGATTCCCTTTTATTGCGCTATGAGTTTGATTTTCAGAAAACACATTATTTTGATTATTTTGATATTACTGACAAACGGTTTTTAACAACCCCGCTTCTTAAACCAAAACTAGAGACATATTTTATGAAAGTGCTTTTTCAAATGCATGATTCTATTCGAATAGGAGTTTTAGATTTAATTGAAAAAAGCCGCTCCAGCAAGCCTATGTTTAGATACATAACGTCGTATTTTTTAAATGAAAGTATTAACAGTAAAATTATGGGAATAGATGCTCTG
Organism: Mariniphaga sp.; assembly: GCA_013203525.1. Classification (GTDB taxonomy): domain Bacteria; phylum Bacteroidota; class Bacteroidia; order Bacteroidales; family Prolixibacteraceae; genus JABMQB01. Next base: position 945 of record JABMQB010000434.1, on the reverse strand, counting down.
TTTGTTGATATTGCTAAAAATTATTACCTGACAGGTGAAGCTTTTTGGGCCGATTCATCAACTATCGAAAAAGTAAGGGAAAATGTAATTTTTGCTGAACACAACTTAATCGGGCAAATTGCTCCCGAATTATTATTGGAAGGAATTGATGGAGAAGATTTTTTTAGCCTTCATCAAATTAATACAAAAATCACCCTCCTTTTAATATTTGAGCCTGGATGTTCGCACTGTAAAGAATTCGTACCTGCAATATATAAAGATGTATACATTCCATATCGCGACAAAGGATTGGAAGTATATGCAATATATTCGATGGATAACAAGAAAGAATGGAAAGAATTTATTGATAAACATGAGTTATACGATTGGATTAATGTATGGGATGAACATCATAATTCAGGTTTTAAAATCTTATACGATGTTCGGAATACGCCACGTATTTACGTGCTTGACGAGAACAAAAAAATAATTGCAAAAAAACTTTCTGTTGAACAGGTAAAACGTGTTGTAGGAATAGAACTTGGTATTTAATCCATTTTTTTTACCTATTGAAAATCATAGATTAAGAATATTGTTACTAATCAACTAATTAATGAAAAAAAAAATAACTGCAGATTTGGTAAAGAAAGCCCAGAAATTATGGGGCGAAGGAGTTGTTAAAATTGGGGAAGCCTGGACAAATAAAGATGATTTTACTCTGGAAGCTAAAAAATTTATTGATAAATATTATGGTTACAACGAAGGGGATGTTTTATTTAAACCAACCCTTGCTTCTGTAGAACAATTCCGCGATACAGTTGAAAAAGCCCTTTTATATTTTGTGCCTGTTGCACAACTCACCGCATGTTGTTAACAAATTTAATAATATATTTTACAGTAATCAACTGCAATCCATTAACTTGTAATAAAAATGCAAGGGAAGAAGGTTTACTACGAAAAGCTGTT
>JABMQB010000433.1 GCA_013203525.1 Mariniphaga sp. | reverse complement strand
TTTTTTTAAATCGAAAAAAGCCAACCGATTTGTTGGAACTATTTTTGGAACACTCGTCTTTACACCCTACGACAAATGGCATAATCAGCACCTTAAACATCATGCAACAGTTGGCAATCTGGACAAACGTGGCGTTGGCGATGTGTGGACAATGACCAAGGAAGAATTCGAGGCCAGTGATAAACGAACCCGTTTTAGGTACAAAATATACCGAAATCCATTTATTATGTTTAGCATTGGGCCAATAGCTGTATTCCTCATTACAAACCGCCTTACATACAAATGGATGACAAAAAAAGAAAAAACAAGCATCTGGATTACCAATGCGGCATTGTTAGTTATTTTTATTGGGATGGGCTTTTCAATTGGGTTTGTTACTTTTTTAATAATACAGATTTTAATCCTTTATTTCGCTGCCATTGCCGGATTTTGGTTATTCTATTTACAACATCAGTATGAAGATGTTGCCTGGTACAGACAAGAAAAATGGGACTTCAAAACCGTAGCATTGGAAGGTAGCTCCTATGTAAAATTTCCAATGCTATTACAGTGGTTCTCAGGCAATATCGGATTTCATCACATTCACCATATGAATGCCCGGATACCTAATTACAACTTGTCAAAATGCTACAAAGAATTTCCAGTTTTTCAAGAAGTAAAACCTATTACCTTTTTATTAAGTATGAAATCGCTGACTTTTCGGTTATGGGATGAAAAATTACAAAAACTGGTTGGATATAGTAATAAGGAACAGTAATTTTAATTCTGCCAACTTCCCTTCTTTAAAAAGAACTTTCAACACATTATAGAATCTCGTTTTTTTATTAGCCCATTTTAACTAAATTTCGGGAAGCTATTAAACTAACAGTTCCTATGAAATTAAACATCCTACTTTTTGTACTGGTCATTATAATGGTTTCCTGTACTGAAAAAAAATTGACTCCCATCCAACTCACTTGTGAATACCTTGAAAATCCTTCAGTTGTAGATATTAAAAAACCACGACTGGCTTGGATAAATATTGCCAATGAAGGTGATAGAGGGCAGAAACAAACAGCCTATCAAATCAGGGTTGCAAGTTCGGAAGATAAATTATCCAGCCCCGATTTATGGGATAGCCAAAAGATTGAGTCCGACCAATCATTCAGAGTGGAATACAATGGGAAGCAATTAAATTCTCGACAAGAGTGTTGGTGGCAGATTCGTGTTTGGGATAAGAATGATAACGTATCGGATTGGAGTGAACCAGCCATGTGGCGAATGGGATTATTAAACAAATCGGATTGGGAATCGAAATGGATTGGAGCACCCTGGCAAGGAGAAGAAGCTTTACCTAAACCTTCGGGAGGACCCGATGGGCTTCCAACAGAATTGCCCCCTCCTGCACCACTCTTGAGAAAAGATTTTAATATTGTGAAAAAGGTTGAAAAAGCAGTGGCATTTGTTACCGGGCTTGGATATTTTGAATTATATCTGAATGGTAAAAAAGTTGGTGATGATGTTCTGGTACCTAATCAAACAAACTATGGAAAACGCCCTGAATTAGCTAATGAATACATTTCGGTAGAAGATAATTTCAGGAAATACAAAGTGATGTATTTGGCATATGATATAAAAGACCAGTTGTTAAAAGGTGAAAATACAATTGGGAGTATTTTAGGGAATGGCTTTTACAATGCACCAAAATACTGGACCCGCTCTTATGGATCGCCAAGATTTTTATGCCAGGTGCACGTTACCTATTCAGACGGAACCGAAGAGGTGATAGTAAGTGATGAAAGTTGGAAAATCTCTAAAAGTGCTATCCTTACTGATTTGGTTTACCATGGTGAACATTACGATGCCCGCCTTGAACAACCAGGATGGAATACCTCTGGATTTGATGATTCGGCATGGGAAAATGCAATTCAAAGAAAAGCACCCGATGGAGAGCTGGTAGCACACACTGCTCACCCCGATAAAGTTAGCAAACTAATTGTCCCGGTCAGTATTGAAAAAACTGAGGACGGAATCTATAAGG
>JABMQB010000432.1 GCA_013203525.1 Mariniphaga sp. | reverse complement strand
GTAATAACTGAATGCAAATAAAAAAGGGCTGTATCAACATACAGCCCTCGAATTGCTAATTTAAAACTATTAATTTAAAAGATGTGTATAATCATCATTTACCAGCATAGGAAGGAAACTTGCAATCAGCCCTAATGCCCTTTCATCATCAACAGGATTTGGAGTAATAATCCTTTGCCTTTTCATTTCATCCTGGCTAATTACTGCTTTTGTAATTTTTTTAGGGACATTGCTCCAACTCCGTTTTAATTCTGCAGCTCCAAAACCTTCTGATCCTGCAAGGTAATTTACTTCGAAATGCTCTGAACGGATAATATAATTTGTACCGTTAAGATTTTTCTTTTTTACAACCGTAACTGGTGCTTCATTTGGACTATAAGTAAGAGTCCATACTTTTTCTACTTTTTTACCTAGAAATAAATCTTCTACCGGGGCAATTTCATAATTGTTAAATTCTTTTCTGAGCCCTGTTGCATTTACTGATACACTTACTAAGAGGATAAGTGCTACTGTTAAAGAAATCAAATTAATTTTTTTCATGATTTTCTGCTTTAAAGTTTAAAATGTTTTGTTTACATGTTTTCAATTTTATTGGTACTAAGAAGACGCTTTTATTACATATCTGTTTCTCAAACAAATAGTGTTCTGAAACATGAACATTTCGTAGATTAAAATTGTAGTTTACTGATTTGCATTTTTTCTTTAATTTATGCTCTGAAGTTGTAAGAAAATTTCAGTATTCCATTTGAATTTGTAAATAAATTGCCAATTTTACTTACATTTAAAATATCTATAAAAGATAATAAAGTATTTAATTGTGAAATTAATCGACATAATTACTAAAAGATATTCTGTAAGAAGTTATAGGAATAAACCTGTTGAAGATGAGAAACTGATAAAAATCCTCGATTCCGGCAGGTTAGCTCCTTCGGCTGTTAACTTTCAGCCATGGTTTTTTATAGTAATCAGGGGGAAATCAGAAAGAGAAAAGTTTAATAAAGTATATCACCGTGAATGGTTCCGAACCGCACCTGTTGTAATAGTTATTTGTGCCGATCATTCAACTTCATGGAAAAGAAGCCAGGATAACAAAGATTTTACCGATGTTGATGCATCAATAGCAATCGACCATATGACTTTACAAGCAACCGACCTTGGTTTAGGAACTTGCTGGGTATGTAATTTTGATGTGGAAGAGTGCATTAAACTACTTGAATTACCTGCACATATTGAACCCATTGCTCTATTACCTTTGGGATATCCAGATGATAAACCACCGGTTAAAAAGAGGAAGACACTTGATGAAATAGTTTATTGGGGAAAGTTTGGAATAAGCAAAAAGTTTTAACGGCTTTTTAAATATTTTTCAAGCCTGTCCATTCCTTCTTTAAGATTTTCCAGTGAATTTGCGTAAGAAAATCGAAGAAATCCTTCACCATTATTTCCAAAATCAATTCCCGGAGTTACACCCACATGGGCATTTTCAAGTATTTCAAAGGCAAGCTTATAACTATCGGTTGAAATATGTTTAGCATTTACAAAAATATAAAATGCACCTGTGGGTGCTACTTTTATATTGAATCCCAATTCAGGCAACCGCTTTAATAAAAACTTTCTACGTTTATCGTAGGTTTCTTTCATTTTCCTAATATCAGTTCCAGCATTTCTGAGAGCAGCAATTCCAGCTCTTTGAGCTGTTGAACCTGCACAAATAAACAGGTTCTGCTGAATTTTTTGCATTGTCCTCACAAATTCTTTTGGAGCAATAACATAACCTAACCTTAAGCCGGTCATTGCATATAATTTCGAAAATCCATTCAACACAAATGCATTTTCAGTAAATTCAAGGATAGAATGTGCCCTGCCTTTGTAAACCAAACCGTGATATATTTCATCCGATATTATTGTTATACCTGTTGTTGTAAGCTCTTTCATGACATCTGGTGATAACAGGTTTCCCGTTGGATTCATGGGGCTATTAATAATTATTCCCTTTGTTTTTTCAGATATATATTTTTTTATTTCAGAAGGCCGGTATTGAAAACCATCTTCTTCCATTACAGGTACTGTAACACCCTTTGCTCCTATAAACCTAATAAAATTTGGATAACAGGCATATCCAGGATCAGAATGAATTATTTCATCATTGGTGTCGCATAATACCGATAAAGTAAGTAAAATAGCAGGCGATGAGCCCGAAGTAACAATAATCTGATCAGGTGAAATTTCTACCTTATAATTAGTTTTGTATGTCTTTGCAATTTCTTCCCGTAATTCAGGATCTCCAAGGCTATGAGTATAATGTGTCCTTCCTTCATTAAAAGCCTTACTAACCGCATTAGATACGCAAGATGGTACATCAAAATCAGGTTCCCCAACTTCCATATGGATTATATTGATTCCCTTACGTTCCATTTCGGCAGCTTTTTCAAGCACTTCCATAACTATAAAAGGAGAAATTCCTGTAACTCTTGGACTTATCATTGAATAAGGTAATTAATAGTGAGCTGTAAAATTAACCAACTTAAATCTTGCAAACAATCCTAAATGTATGTTTAATAGTACTAACATGAAAAACCGAATTATTTAATATACAATTGCAAGTATTTTATAATCCGGTTCAATAAATAGAATTTTTCCTATTTCAATATTTTATTCAATTCATCCAGGAAAAGAATTGATTTATCATTTTTAAATTTAATAAAATCTTTAGCAGACTTTTGCCCGGGATAAGGTGCAAAAAAATGATCAGGCCGCCCGTTACGCCAAACCAGTACATACGAAATTCCTTTGCCATTTTCTTTTAATCCTTTTAACATTACAT
>JABMQB010000431.1 GCA_013203525.1 Mariniphaga sp. | reverse complement strand
AACAGCTTTTCGTAGTAAACCTTCTTCCCTTGCATTTTTATTACAAGTTAATGGATTGCAGTTGATTACTGTAAAATATATTATTAAATTTGTTAACAACATGCGGTGAGTTGTGCAACAGGCACATCAGTTATATTTAATTCTCCTAAGCTGATCATCTCATATTCACTCCCTGTATCCTTAAGTTCGACCTCAACAGAGGCTGTTCCAATTTTAACCGACATTTTATTTAAATCCTTACTTTTTACATATGCCGACAATTTATATTTTCCGGGTTCAGTAATATTCATCAACCACTCAACACGTGTACGGTTATCAACCCAATTCCTAATAAAAACTTTTGGGCTTTGACCTTCGATTCTTGCATGGATTCCATATCCCGGATTATGAATATCGGCAAAATCGGCAGAGAGAAAAATCTTTCCTTCTTTTAACGAAGGTTTATTACTGACAACTTTTAGTTTTCCTCGTGTTTCAACTGCAATAACAGTATTGACAAGGTCGAAAGTCACATTAGGAGTATGAATAAGCAGATCTCCCTTTTCAAATTTATAGGCAAACTTTTGACGAGAATTTGCAGCAAGGTAAACATCAACTACACGCGAACTTAATCCAGGCACTCTCAAAATCTGATCTTTAGGCCAATCAAAAACATGAAAATAGAGAGTTGTACCCTTTTTATGTTCTCGTTTTGTACATCTTCCCCAAGGTAATTTATAAAAAGGGCTCACCGTTGTACCATATACTGTTTTACTGTTTCTTTGCAACCACTGTCCAATAGTTTGCAACCTAACTACGCTTGAATCGGGAATCTGCCCCAGCGCATCCGGACCAACATTCAATAATAAATTACCACCCTTGCTGGCTATATCAACAAGCATACGTATCAAAGTTTCCGATGATTTCCAGTTTTGATCGTAATGTTTATATCCCCAACTTGTATTCATGGTCATACAAACTTCCCAATCGTAATCGAGTCCGGTTGGAGGTACATGTTGTTCAGGAGTTGAAAAATCACCTTTCCATGGCCTATACAACCGATTATTCGTAATCATTTCAGGATATCGATCTGAAACTGCTTTTAGTTTTGTCGCTGCCTCTTCAGTCATTCCTCTTGGAGTATCCCACCACAAAATATCCAATCCTCCATAATTCTCCAAAATCTCTTTTACCTGAGGAACTGCTTTCCCTTCAATATAATTCATTAATGGTTCACGAACTAAATCTGAATCCCAATGAGGTTCCCCCTGTTCAATATTATAATATGTACCACCGGGTTCATGCCAGTCCTGCGCTTGCGAATAATAAAATCCCAGTTTGATATCATATTTTTTGCAAGCTTCGGCAAGCTCTTTTAATGGATCCCTATCAAAAGGTGTTGCATCAACAATATTGTATTTACTTGCATTTGAATGATACATTGCAAATCCATCGTGATGTTTTGAAGTAATTACAATATATTTCATTCCGGCATATCTTGCCAGTTTAACCCATTCTTCGGCGTTAAAATTTACCGGATTAAACTGCCCGGCCAATTTTTCATATTCTGTAACCGGCACCTCTGCACGTGCCATTATCCATTCACTGATTCCAGAAATTTGTTCTCCATCCCATTCGCCCGCCGGAACAGCGTACAGTCCCCAATGAATAAACATTCCGAACCGCGCTTCACGCCACCATTCCATTTTTTCGTTGTGAGCAATTTCTTCAGGACTTAACTTTTCTTCCGTTACCGAATTACACGAACTTAACAGGAATAATATCCCAATTACAAATATTAATGATTTCATTTAAGGTATTTTACAATGATAGGTGTAAAGTTCCGAAAAATTATTACAATATCAATGATCCCAATCAATCAAAACTACTTTGAATTTTTTAGGATTCGTTGAAAAAAGATATAATTTTTTAAAGGTCGATTTTGTATTGAATTCCAAGAATATGGATTGATCGGTCAAGAAAATACGTTTGCAAACGATAATATATCCCTAACCTGCTTTTATTAGATATTTTGTATGAGCTCCCCAAGGTGATTCGACCCTTATTGATTTCTTTTTCTGTTAAGTCATGGAATAATTCATAACTAGCAAAAGGCCTTAGTTTGCTGTTTGATAAATCGTACTCAAATTTTAGTCTATATCTTAAAAAATTACTTTTTGAATTCTCAGAATCAAATTCAGCATAATTTGTCAGCCTTACACGAAAGGAACTTTCCAATCTGTTCCATTCTTTTTTTGCTAAAACATCAAAGGCAAAACGATGAAAAGTTTCATTTCCTTCATTTTTAATATCAGTAGTATAACGATATGCACCTGCTAATCGCAAGAACTTTGTGGGTTTAAATGTCAATTGTCCATCTATCAAATATTCATCAACCGAAAAATTATCTTGTAATCGAACTTCAGGTTTTATGCTAAATTCAAGTTTCTGAAAAATATCTTTTGAAAACTCAGCTTCAATCCATGTTCCAAACTTTTTGGTTTTAGCCTGAGCTTGAAGTACTCCTGCAAAAATAACGAGTATTAAAATCACTCGTTTAATCATTGCCTGCCTGACGTTTTGAGTTTCCATTTAAATCAAAATAAATTTTTATGATAGCTACATCGCGTAAAAAATCTACTTTTTCAATCTCATATCGTTTTATAACAATACCTGTTCTTAATTTAAGGTCTTCCAATAATTCTTTTTCCTTGTCTTTATGGATATTTTCAATCTTCTCGTAAGTCACCAATAACGAACGTTCCTGCTTGAGCATTAAAACCTTCTCAAGCGTCCACAAAGCTCCAACCAAAAGGATATTTACAAATGTAAGTTCAAGGTATCCGATCACACCTCTTGAAAGTGCATTAATTACTGAAACAGCAATGATTACAAAAAGGTAGGTCATTTCTTTTATGGGGATCGGATCGGTGCGATACCTGATAATACCAAAAATTGCAAATAATCCGAGTGCAAAACCCAGTCCCAGTTCAACACTTGCAAGCAAATAACAAAGTAAAAATACGGCTAAACTAACCGCAAAATAACTAAAGAAAAAATCTTTACGTTTGCTGTTTCGTGCATAAAGTAAAACAACCACGAAAAAAGTTGCAACTAAATTAAATGCAAACCGGATACCCAGTTCCGAAAAATCTTCAAGAATGATTAAAATTGTGCCTATGTAATTTGTTAAATTCATTGTTAAATAATTAGTTGTTGTTGAAGGTAATATTCTTATTAATAAACCTTAACCTTGGCTTAAAGGCATTTTGTTTTAATTCCGGTTCAAGCATTGCTCTTCCGGTACAGTATTTCGATAAACCCCTTTGTCTGATTCTTTTTTCTCTCAATAAATTAAGCAAGGGTGACGATTTCAAATTCTGTCCCCTTTTTATTTCCACAATTACAAGATCTTCTAATTTAATCACATCTGAATCGTTTTCAAAATTCAGGTTAATATCAATAGTACACCTATCGGTTTTATTTTTATTAACCAGGGTAATTCGTTGAAAATGGTTTTTTATAGCAGGTATAAGTTGTTTACCTTCAAACGGTGACGTCTTTGCAATAAATACAGATTCATTATCTGAAAAATAATTCTCTGAAACCTCAGTTTCAATACGTTCCTTAATAGTTCTACGCTTATTGTTTTTCAATTTAATTTCCAGAAAATTACTATTTGTAGAAAAATATGTGCGTTTTCTGATCTTGTAACGATTTAATTTTCGATTATGATGAAACCGATACATCAAATTATCTGGTGTATCAAAATAAGTGGTTTCATAATCCATCAATCTTTGGTTGTTAATTTCAAGGATATTGTAATCTGAAAGTGCTCTTATTAAAATTTCATTTAAGCCAGAAACATGAAACCAATATTTACGATCTATCCTATTCATAAGCTTAACTTCTTCAATCTGAGAAAGTGAAACAGGTAAAAAATCAGACAATATTTTATTGATTACTTCCAAGGTCCGGTTAGTCATTTAATTAAAGTGCAGCAAATTTGTAAAATAATTTTAATAAAACGATGGTGAACGGTTTAAATATTATACTATTT
>JABMQB010000430.1 GCA_013203525.1 Mariniphaga sp. | reverse complement strand
CCCTTTTACAGGCAATGAATTACATGGAAAAAATGCAAAGGAATTTACACCGCATTTTACCCATCCGTTAAATTACTATTGTTTGATGAACATGCCTGAAAAATTGTATGAATATTGGAGAAAATGCGAAGTCTTGTACAATGATTTACCAACAGATTATAAATTAGCTGACCTGGAAAAATATAAAAACCTAAAATTCTGCTTAGGTCATTATGGTGGATCTGAAGAATGGAAAAAATACTTATTCGATCCCTGGTTGCCGAAAAAAGGAAGTACATTAACTATTGATAAAAACCTATTGCATTTACCAGAAGGCAAATGGGTACATAAAAATGATGATGAGATTATAGTAAAATCAACTAGAATCAATTGGTGCAATATTAGAAGATGGTTAATGTTTTCTTCCTGTAAAAAATGGGTGATAATAAAAGAAGGAAAGGAAATAGGCGAACCTATAGCACACAGTTGGCATAGTATTATTTCAGATATGTTATCGTTAAAATATGAAACCACTAAACAACCAGTATTCCCCAACTTATATTCCGACATATCTTATAATCTTGCCAATAAAAAAGTGTTGCCTCTTTTAAAAGTGAGACTAGAGTCAGATCCACTGATTGCAAAAAAAATATTATTTGGATCCGATTTTTTTATGGTTTCTACCAAAGCCTCTGAAAGAGAAATAACCATGAATATAAGATCCTTTATTGGTGAGAAAAACTTTGATTTAATTTCAAAAGAAAATCCGTTAAATTACCTTTCATCGGAATTTATGAAAATACCAAATCTCAATAAAACAGATAAATAATAGTACAATAGAAAAACTATTAAAGCCAGTATGGAAACAATTTATATGAATCAATAAAATATCTTTCCAAACTGACATTTCTTACCCTTATAAAATCGCAAATACATTATATTTGCTACCATGAAAACAATTATTAAAATACTTGTACTTTTTCTAATCGTTTTTGTTAGTTGTTCAAAAAACGATAATCCCCAAACAAAAGTAAAACAGCTAACCATTTTTTTTGTAAACGATGTACATGGGCAAATAGATAATTTTTCGAAAATAAAACATATTATCGATTTGGAAAAGCAAAAAACCAATGTTATTATAGCAAGTAGTGGCGATTTATTTTCGGGAAATCCAATAGTCGATAATTCTGTTGAAAAAGGCTATCCAATGGTTGATTTGATGAACCGCCTGGAATTTGATATTGCAGTTTTGGGCAACCATGAATTTGATTATGGAATTGATATACTCAAACAACGAAATGAACAGGCAAATTTTGATTGGATTTGTGCAAATGTAAATTCAGGAAACACGTCAATGCCACAGCCTGAAGCTTACAAAACCATCGAAAAAGAAGATTTAAAAATAACTTTCCTGGGATTGGTTGAAACAAACGGAAAACAAAACGGGACCATTCCATCAGCTCATCCCTGGAAAATGGAAGGTTTAACATTTGAACGTCCCGAAAATGTTATCGATCAATATTCAAATATAAAATCACTGGAAGGCTCTGATCTGTATATTGCACTTTCACATCTTGGTTACGGTGGATCTGGTAAAATACTCGGCGATGTGACATTAGCAGAACAATATCCTTGGTTCGATTTAATTATTGGAGGGCATTCGCATCAAATAATTAATACTACAATAAATAATATTCCCATATTTCAGTCGGGGAGTTATTTACATAACCTGGGTAAAATTGAACTAACTATTAAAAATAAAAAAATAAAATCATATAATTTTGAACTAATCGATTTGGATAAATATCAGGAATTTGATCCGGAAATTAAAACCATTATTGATGAATATATGAATTACCCTATCTAACCGATATAATAGGTTATTCAAATGGGTTTCATGATAAGTCGGCGGTTGGATGCTTTTATGCTGATGCTTTAAGAGTAGCTCTGAATGTTGATATTTCCTTTCAGAATACGGGTGGTATTAGGGCTAATCTGGACGAAGGGGATATAACAAAAAGAGAGATTTTTGAAATCTCTCCGTTTAATAACGGAACGGTTATCTTCGAAATGACAATAAAAGAAATTAAAGACTTCATGAAAGGTTCCGGTTCCGGATTTTATTTCTCAGGTATTTTAGTTGAACAAATAGAACGTGAAATTGAAATTTGGGATACAAATGGTAAAAGATTACCTGATCAGGCTATACTGAAAGTTGGAATTAATGATTATATACCTGCTGTCCACGATTTTTATTTTCAAATGGAAGGGAAAAGGCAATTACTTTCAGATGCTGAAACGATAATATATTATCTGGAAAACATTTATGGGCAGGTTGAATATCAGAATTCAAATTGTTATTTCAGATTTAATTAAACAACTAAATTACAAACGTTTCAAGTAGGCTTCCGCTTCAACCATTCCGGTAAACTCTTCTGATTTAACAGCATAATCAAATCCTGGCTGAATACAAAAGCCACCGTACTCACCATTTTTATTGAGGGCAATATATCCAATCTGATGCTGTTCAAAATCAGGAATCTTTTTAGCAATTCGCATTACGGCAGTTTTGCAGGCTTCATCGGGTGCCATTCCGTTTCGCATTAGTTCAACCACAAGGAATGACCCAAGGGTTTTCATTACCAACTCTCCACTTCCGGTTGCAGTAGCGGCACCTATTTCGCCATCAACAAACAGGCCTGCCCCGATTACGGGTGAATCTCCTACCCTGCCATGCAACTTATAACCCATTCCACTTGTAGTGCATGCACCGCTCAGCCTGCGTTCAGCATCAAGGGCTATCATTCCTATAGTATCGTGGTTTTCAATATTTATAATTGGGCTAAATTCCTTTTGTTCTTTCTTCCATTTTTTCCATGCAGCTTTTCTTTCTTGGGTAAGTAATTTTTCTTTTTTAAATCCATTCTGAAGTGCAAATTTTAATGCACCTTTCCCACTAAGCATTACATGTGGTGTTTTTTCCATTACTAAGCGTGCCACCGAAATTGGATGTTTTATATGTTGCAAATACGTTACCGATCCGGCCCTTCCCTTTTCATCCATAATACAGGCGTCCAAAGTAACTTTTCCTGAAGCATCCGGAATTCCTCCGTAACCAACTGTAATAATATTTGGATCACCTTCCGGAATACGAACTCCAGCTTCAACAGCATCAAGCGAATGCCCACCCGATTTAAGAATCGCCCAAGCTACTTCATTGGCAGGCAAACCATGATTCCAGGTTGATAAAACAACTGGTCCGGAAGCTGATCCTTTTACTGTAAAAAAAGGGCTTGCAATACCCTGTTTTAATAAAGCTAATCCGGTGAATGTTACAGCACCCTTTTTCAGAAATAATCTTCTTGAGAATGGCATATTTGACATCTGTATATAAAATTAATTTATCTTTTTCTGATTTTAAATATCAATATAAATAT